>JBGUEB010000095.1:0-11877 GCA_041821565.1 Gammaproteobacteria bacterium
CCATCCTATTCTTGGCACATGGAGAAAAGCCAATAATATCAGTGCGAATGCACATAAGCTCCTCCAATGTTTTGATGAAAGTATGAGGTTTAGGCGCAGTATGAGTGCACTGGTTTTGATTTTTGAGATAACTCTATCTGAATGCCGCATGTGATGTCTTCCTGACTTAAAGTTCGTCGGATTACCTTACTCCGACAACAGACTCGCTTCAACCGAGTGAAATAGTCAGGATTATGCCTGCCTTTATCAATACTTAGAGGCCTCCTTCGTGACGTTTCAGCAATTAATCGAGTCTAAAGCGACGACCGCAGTGTGCCGTTAAGAGACTATTTTGTAAAAACATATCGGGCTTCTCGAATGGCTGCTGCGAGTGAAAGCGGACAATCAAGCTCGATCAAATCAGACACTGCCTGTAGGGTGCAATAACCGAAGCGCATGGCACCGAATGATATGAACCCGGCCAATAGGCTTGATATATTAATCGTGGCATAATGCCCTCCGGCGATTACGCCCTGCGAACTGCGTACTTATTCTTTGTGGGTTGCACCCATGCTACGCATTTTGAAGGTACGCTAGTTCAGAGTACAAACCTGCTACTATCGATCTGAAGGACCGGTGCCCCCGCCTGGTGGTGGCTCCTGGTCCATCGCACCTGCAGCGGCAGCGATTGCAGCAGCGTCCGCAGCCGGGGTTCCGGCTGGCGCAACCGATTCGACCAGCACCCGGCGCGGAGCAAAGTGAATTCCATTTTCATCGAAAGCTTTCTGAATACGCGTAAACGCCTCACGTCGAATCAGGAACTGCTGCCCGGGCACCGCGGTAAACTTGCAACGAACAATCAATGCAGAGTCATCCATGCGATTAACACCCTGGGATTTCAACGGCATCAACATGTTGGCACCGAAAACCGGATCATCCTGCATCTCAATTCCAATAGTCTTTATGATTTTGCGCACCTTATCGATGTCGGTCTCAAACGGCACGCGTAATTCGAACTTCATGATCGCCCAGTCGCGGCTGTAGTTGGTGAGCGACTTGATCTCACCGTAAGGTATCGTGTGTACCATGCCGTTGTGGTGGCGTAACTGGAAAGAACGAATCGAAATTCGCTCCACGGTCCCCCTGATCGCCTCGATAGAGACATACTCACCGACTCTAAAGGCATCGTCCATCAAAAAGAAAAGGCCGGATACAATGTCGCGCACCAGGCTTTGCGCACCAAAACCGATCGCGATGCCGACAACCCCGGCGCCAGCTATTAGCGGGCCGATATCTACACCCAGTGCCGACAAAGATAGCAGAACCGCCATCACGATTACGGTGATCTTGACGAATATACGGAAAATGGGTAATACGGTTTCCAGGCGCGTACCGCCGAGTCCACCACCATCGCCACTCTCCTCTTCCTCATCGACCGAGCCTTTCTCGTCACTAAGCTTGCGCTCAATCGAAATTCGGATTACACCCCAGATAGCCCAGATCAATACCAGGGTCAGTCCTATTTCGAACATGGCCGAAGCGACTCTCTGGCCGACTAACTGGGCGACAAGGACTTCGAGCTCGATATCCCACAGGCGCACGAAGATTAGCACTATAGCGAGGGAGTATAATACACGTGCGTAGCCTAACGCTGTTACCACGTAAACGGGGTTTGCCAGGGCTTCAGGTATCTGCACATCATCTTCCACCTTGCTCTCAACAGCTGATCCGGACTCAGATGGTTCAATCGACTCCGCATCGGCGGGATTTTCCTGTTCTTCATCTTTGGTAAAAAAGCGTGTAATAAGCACTTGTAATGCGATATCAATATAGGGAATGAATGCAAACAGAACCAGGCTACCGATTCCCGGTACAAACGAAGATTCACCTGTCGCAGCGCGCTTGCCGATAGACATAAACAAGATGAGTAATACATACAGAATCGCCAGTACCCACCAGACACGGGCCAGGCCTTCACGGGCGCTGCCTGGCTCCACATCCGGTCCGGCAATCAAGTTTGAACCATAGCGGCGTAACCGCAATACCAGGGCTATCAACAGGCCAATAAAGATCGAACCTAAATATATACTGGGCAGTAACAACGCAGAACCAGCAATACCCAGGTCGTGGGCAATCGGGCCAAAAGGCAGCATCAGGGTCATGACTAAAGCAAACGTCCAAAGCCAGATACCGCGTGCCGCGGCATCGTCTACCGGAACCAGTCGATTCGCCGGTTTGCCCGGCGATACCAGCAAATTAACCACCAGCAAGGCTATTTTTATAATGATGATATACGAGAGCATATTTTCCCAGAATATCTGTGTGGCTTCGACTCCACTGCTGGTCGCAAGCAGAAAAATCTTCGCCCCCGCGATAAAACCACCAATCTCGACCAGTCCCAGTACGGCTTTTAGCAACACTACAGCTATCGCCTCAGAGGCCGAATCTACATCCTGTATATTGCGCCCAAGGTTCCTGAGCAGGTACTTTACCATGCGCTCAATAGCCAGACCGACCAGCAACAAACCCAGCAGTTGGAACAAAAGATGCCAGCCACTGATACTGCCGTAATCGGTTATCTGCTGCCACATCGAAATCGGTAGCGCGTAAACATCACCACCCGAGGTAAATATCCTTTGCAGCGAATCGGCCGCCACTTCAAACCCTTTGGTCAATTGACTGATATAATTGGCGCCGGTATCGCCATCCGCGTTCTGCGCCTGGTCGGCCAATTTATCAAGCTGGGTAATAATCAACTCGCGAACCTGGTCGTCAGACATTCGCGCAACCAGATCGCGTACTTCTTCCCGGGTCAGATTTTCTGGCAATTCGACTGCTACCGATGGTTCGTCACTGCTGACTGGCATTTGGGCGGATACGGGTGCAGAAGCGATCACAAATACAATTGAAATGGCGGCAATCGTGCTTAGCTGCCGAAAATATTGAGCACCCAGATTTAACATGCCTTCTATTATATTTATTCTCATGATTAGTATCCGTGCCATTGGCAATGCCGGTAGTATAAAAGTCCAGTTTCGAAAAAAATATTGTTATCGTCGCTATCCGTAGCACTCAACCCCCGGGTGAGTTATTAATCCAGGCTGAACTTCGAAATTGTTACCCACGATGTTTCTTCAAGTCATTTTCACTTAACTGAATGTTTTCCGACAGCTGCAGTGCTCTCTTCTCCAGGTCATGCGACGAGCCCCCCACTCGCTCGAGAGCATCTTTGACCCGTCTGAGTTCGTGCTGCAGTGCGTTTAATTCTGCTACCAGCGAGTCGCGCACCGATTGTAGCCCGATTTGATCACCATCATCCTTTTTATTCAATATATCGCTGGGGTTCATGAAATTGATTTGGGCTGGGTTGCCAATGGCCTGGTTATTCGCAGGCACCTGGACGATGGCCGGATACGTTGGCATCTCCGCAGGCGGAGCATGCACTCGCATAAGTCTTATAACTATTGTCAGCCGTGAGTGCGCAAACCGGATCGTAGATTGCCGTGCATACCTGCGGGCGCGGGTCTTCACACATGATTAGATCGGGTTGCACCAACGTGGTTTCCTCAGTGGGCGCCGTTTGTGCGCAGCCAACCGCCGCAAAACCAGTCAGCAGGACGATCATCATTTTCCAATCACACCGCGGCATCTTTCTCTCCTGGTAAACAGTTAGTGTAGGTGTTGTAAAAGGTTGGATTGTGTTTCCTGGCAAGGCGAAATTGCGCGCAGAAGCGCAGTTTACACGTAGTAAATGAGCATTCGAGCACATTTTCAACGCGGCCAGGGGACACAAGACGACTTTTTACGACACCTTCAAGTCGGTTGGGACCATATCCGAACAGTATAAAAGGCATTATTGATCGAAACAAGATTCAGGCAGGATGCCTGTACAACCTCATTGAAGAACAAATTCTTGATATGTATCATTTGTCTTCACTGCCTGCCCTGATATAGTTCGTCAAGCATTACCCTTCCACAGGATCCCATGAATTCACTACAGGCAATACTGACATCATTGCTCGAAAGCCTGCGGGATTTACTGCCCATCATTTTAGTCATCGGGTTTTTCCAGTTTGCAGTTTTGCAGGAACCGATTCCGAAATTCGGCGAAATTGCTCTCGGAATAATCTTTGTGGTTATCGGCTTAACCCTGTTCGTGCAAGGTCTGAATATGGGCCTGTTTCCGATCGGCGAAACCATGGCCCGCTCTTTCGCCAGCAAGGGAAATTTATTCCTGTTGCTGGTTTTTTCTTTTGCCCTGGGATTCGGCACGACGATAGCCGAACCCGCATTAATAGCAGTCGCTGATGAGGCCGCTATCGTCGCCGCGACCGGTAACATGATCGAAGATAGCCTTCAGTCGATGGAATCCTATGCCCTTGGTTTACGTATTACCGTGGCATTTTCGGTTGGCTTTGCCATCGTCATCGGTGTATTCCGAATTGTTAAAGGCTGGCCTGTCCAGTATCTGATCATCATCGGCTATAGCGCGGTTGTGACTATGACCTTTTTCGCACCCAGGGAAATTATCGGTATCGCCTATGACTCTGGTGGAGTAACGACATCAACCATTACCGTGCCCCTGGTAACCGCGCTAGGCGTAGGTCTGGCGAGTTCCATCAAGGGGCGCAACCCGATGATCGATGGCTTTGGCCTGATCGCCTTTGCCTCACTTACGCCAATGTTTTTTGTGATGGCTTACGGCATGGTGGTTTGAAATAGCCATGCTGCAAATTTTCATCGATTTGGTGCTAACCATACTGGATACCATCTGGGACGTGCTGCCTATTGCGGTTATTATCTTCGGCTTTCAACTGCTCATCCTGCGCAAACCAATCCCTAACCTGAGGAAGATCATCACTGGTTTCGTATTGGTACTGCTGGGCCTGGGATTTTTTCTCGAGGGACTGGAAGCCGCATTGTTTCCGCTCGGTAAGTTAATGGCACAACAACTCACCGATCCGGCATTCATCGCTGCCGGTAACCCCGACGGTATCATCGACTGGTGGGATTACAAATGGATTTATATTTTCGGTTTTGCGATAGGTTTTTCTACCACTATTGCCGAACCTGCTTTACTCGCAGTTGCTATCAAGGCTAACCAGGTTTCGGCAGGCAGTATTGGTATCTGGGGCTTGCGTATCGCGGTAGCGATTGGGGTTGCGATCGGTATTGCCCTGGGTGTGTTTCGAATAATCACCGGCACACCCTTGTACTGGTACATTATCGCCGGCTATGTGTTCGTGATGATACAAACCATCTTCGCACCACGCCTGATCATCGCACTCGCCTACGATTCAGGCGGAGTCACTACTTCAACAGTCACCGTTCCGTTGGTCACCGCACTCGGCCTTGGCCTGGCCAGCACGGTACCGGGACGCAATCCCCTGCTGGACGGTTTCGGCCTGATCGCCTTCGCCAGCCTGTTTCCAATTATGTCTGTGATGGCTTACGCTCAACTATCCGAGTGGTCCGCCAGGCGCAATAAACCTACACCACCAACCTAAAGAGAGATTGCCATGCACTTTAAACTAATCATTGCACTGACCGAGGATTCGATTACCGATAAGGTTGTGGAAGCCGCCAGGGAAAAAGGCGCCACCGGGTCAACCGTGATTTCCAGCGCTCGAGGCGAAGGCCTAAAAATCGCCAAAACCTTTCTCGGTTTGAGCCTGGAGACACAAAGAGATGTGATAATGCTGCTGGTGGAAGAACACATGTGTCGAGAAATTCTTGAAACCATTGCCAGGGCCGGGGAATTTGAAGCCAATCCGGGTTCCGGCATCGCCTTTAGCATCGATGTCGAAGATGCCGTTGGCATATCACACCAGGTCAGCGAACTATCTGAAACTGTGGAGGAAGAATTATGAGTACTAAACCTATTGTCCGCGTACGAGACGTGATGAGACCAGAATTTGACATGGTCGAAGGTATGGACACCGTGGCCACAGCTTTGAAAAATTCAAAACATCCGGAATCCAAGTGCTTTATCGTGAATATGCGTCACGATAATGACGAGTACGGCATCGTACTGTTATCGGATATTGCCAAAAATGTTCTCGCTAAAGACAAATCACCCGATCGCGTCAATATTTACGAGATCATGTCGAAGCCGGTGGTCAGTGTTCACCCCGATATGGATATTCGTTATTGCACGCGTCTATTCGAAACCTTCGGCCTGAGTCGTGCGCCGGTAATAGACCACAGAAAGGTAGTAGGCGTGGTCGGTTACACCGATATCGTGCTACGCGGTGTGCGCGACCGTTTAACCTAGCAGCCTTTGTATAAAATTAGTTAGTTGATTATTAAATTTAATTTAGTTGACAATTAGTTGATGATTGCTTAATTATTTATTGGCAATAGTGTTTTATTTTCGTCGATAAAAACCCTCAACTATTAATTAAAACGTCGAATACTAACCCTGCAATCCAGGCCATGATCGATCATGTAGCCGAATGACCAGACACCAATAATTAGCAGAGAATCTTTTCCCGTTTCGGATCGTAGATCGCGCCTTTCACTATCGAGGCTGTACTGCGCTCGCCAAAGGCTTCAACCGAAAAGTCATCGTTGTCGAGCAGGTCCACCGGCAGGTATCCGAGCACGAGACTCTTGCCGGTCGAGTAGCCGAAGTTGCCGCTGGTAGTTTGCGCAACAACCTGGTCACCGCAAAAGATGGCTTCGCCGCCGAACACCGGTAAAGGATTATCCAGCGCCAGACATACGAGTTTTTGCTTAACGCCTTCCTGCTTGATCCTGGCTAGCGCCTCGGCGCCAACAAAGTCACCCTTGTTCCAGTCGATCAGAAACTGCAGTCCTGCCTCGAAGGGATTGTAGTCGGGCGTAATATCAACGCCCCAGGCCAGGTATCGTTTTTCCAGGCGCAGGCTATCGATCGCACGGTAACCAATATTGGTGATACCAAATTCCTCGCCAGCCGCCTGCAGTAGCTCGTATGCATACTGAAGGTATTCAGATGGAATGTAGAGTTCCCACCCCAGTTCACCGATATAGGTAACCCGGTAGGCCAGCGCCGGCGCATAGCCGATCCTGATATCCTTTGCGGCCATAAACGGAAATGCCTCGCGGCTCACATCATCGTCACAGACCTTTTCCAGCACTTTCCGAGCTAGCGGCCCCGCCAGGTTTATGACGCCATGGGCCGAGGTGATATCCCGGACTTCCACATCGTTGAACCTCGGCGGTTTCGATCGCATCGATTGCTCGTCCGATTGAATCCATTGCTCACCCGATCGAGTCCATTGCTTGCTGTTGATGGGCCGATCGAGCTTGTTCTTCAAGTTGGTTTCGATCCAGTGCCGATCGCGAACGCCGAGGCCGGATCCAGTGATCAGCCAGAAGCAGTTTTTTGAACGACGAATGATGGTGACATCGGCCTCGATGCCGCCGCGCTCGTTGCACAACTGCGTATAGGTTGCCCCACCCGGCTCGCGATCTACATTGGCCACTGCCAGGTATTGCAGGAAGGCGCAGGCCTGGGGTCCGCTAATTTCAAATTTGCTGAAGGATGACATATCGATCAGGACCACGGCCTCTCGAGCCGCGCGATGTTCGCGGCCGACGGTGATGTCCTGTAGCGGCCGGTCGAAGCCATAGACTTCCTGTTGCGGGATATCGCCGTAACTAAACCAGTTCGCCCTCTCCCAGCCAAATTTCGAACCGAACACGGCGCCCTGTGCTTTCAAAGTCGCGTAAAGCGGGCTGCGGCGCACACCGCGAGCCGATTCGAGTTCTTCACCCGGCCAATTTATCGCGTAGTATTTGCTATAGCTCTCGACAGCCCGGTCATGCAGGAAGCGCGCACCGGCATGCAGCGGACCGAAGCGACGGATGTCAAATGCCCACAAATCGAGCCCGGGATCGCCATGCATAATCCAGTTGGCAGCCGCCTTGCCAGCCCCGCCCGATGCGGCAATACCGGAAGTGAAGGCGCAGGCCGCAAACAAATTGCTCAAGCCAGGTACCGGGCCCATGATCGGTTCGCCATCGGGAGAGATTGGAATCGGCCCATTGATGATGGTGCGCATACCCAGTTCCCCGAGCACCGGCAAGCGATGCATGGCGGGCTCAAAAAACTCTGCCAGACGATCCATATTACCATCAAATAGAAAGCGCTCGTTGGCCCATGGAAAACCCTCTATCGGATTTACCGTGTTGGTGTGCCGCTCCCATCCGCCGATGGCGAGCGCACCGGGCTCCGGCTTGGCATAGAAGCCGCCATCAGGATCACGCATGGCCGGCAGGTTTGCGGGAACCAGGTCAGATTTTTCGGTCACCAGGTATTGATGCTCGACCACGCCGGCAGGAATCTCGACCCCGGCCATCCAGCCAACCTGGCGTGCCCAGAGTCCCGCGGCATTGACCACGGTTTCCACCTGAATCGAACCCTGGTCGGTAACCACATGGGTAATCCGATCTTTTTCACGTAATAAATCCTTGACCATGACACCCTCGAAGATACGACCTCCGTTAGCGCGGATTCCCTTCGCATAGGCCTGGGTCAGACTATTCGGGTCTATGTATCCGTCTGCCGGTATAAAAGCGGCGCCTACCAGGTCACTGGTTTCGATAAGCGGGTGAACATCGCGTGCCTCGTTCGGTGTTAGCAGGTTCATCTCAAATCCAACCGCCTGCGCGGCCGAATAAGACTTGAGCAGCTCCTTCCAACGGTCTTCGGTTTGCGCCAGCCTGAGGCTGCCAAATTTGCGCCAGCCTGGATCCTGGCCGGTTTCATCGGCCAGAACGTCAAATAGTTTGACGCTGTCGTTCATCAGGCTCATCAGGTTTTGCTGCGAGCGAAACTGGCCGACCAGGCCTGCCGCATGCCAGGTAGCCCCTTCGGTCAATTTGGACTTTTCAAGTAGTACCACATCCTTTTCACCGGATCGTGTCAGGTGATACGCGATACTGGTACCGATCACGCCTCCGCCGATAATGACGATGCGTGCGCTTGTGGGAAGTGATACCGCCATGATCAAGTACTCTTTAATATGGGGTTTTTCTAGGCCTGTTTTTGTCGACGACGATTTTGACGCCGACCACGCACAGGTACCTTGCTACCAATATCTATGCGCTTCCAGCCTTCCTGAAGTTTCGCGTCGCCAGCAACCAGTCCTTCGAATTCGGCTCGAATCCGCGCATCGACATCAGGATCGAATGCCACGGAGTTTGGAGTGGAAAGAATATCAAAGGCCTTGTTCAGAGCACGTTGATGAATAGTCGAACTGCCCTCCAGTTCCCAGTGCTCACGTAGCTTTCGGTCGGCTAGTTCGGGCATAAAGGTTGACGTATGCATACGTTCCAGGGTTGCAGGATTAGCCGCGAACATACCCGCCGGTCCGGTTTCCTTTATCTCCTCGACCGAGGCGGCTTCCTTGTTAAATCCGAACCCCTCGCGTACCCGTTTTATCATTAGCGCAATCTCGTTGTCGATGGCGGCCTGGCCAAAATCGAAGGACATTAACGCGTCCTGCAGGCCGCCCATGACGATAAAATCAGCCCCGGACAATGCCCCCATTAATGGTGACATGCCTTTTTCGAAACCAGCCTGGGCATCGGCAACCTTGGAATTGGTCAAGCCAAGATAGCCACCCGCAGGGACATTGTAAAAGCGTGCCATTTGACAAACGGCGGAGTTCATCATACCGATTTCGATCGCACCCGGCGCATAGGCGCCATCGCGCATATCGGCAAACACGGGTAGAAAGTTATATATTTGAGCGGTACCCGCTTTAGACATTTGTGCCAGCGTTGCCGCTGCAAGCCATTCGGCGTTCATGATAACCAACATGCCTGGAAGGGTAAGCGGTGTACTTAGCCCACCCATCGGTGCAATCGTGCCGTAAGCCGTAATACCTTTTTCGGCAAAGTACATCATCGTATCAGTACTATCGAAGTCCATCGTCAGAGGCGAGACAATC
Source organism: Gammaproteobacteria bacterium (assembly GCA_041821565.1). Classification (GTDB taxonomy): domain Bacteria; phylum Pseudomonadota; class Gammaproteobacteria. The sequence continues at coordinate 9,921 of JBGUEB010000095.1, forward strand.
GAACAATACCCGAAGTTGATAAACGGACGTTCCCAGAAGGCCTGTTTCGAACCGGCAATGAGTTCACCCAGTTTGATCACCTGTTCCGCTTCGCGGATATTGTAAACAGAGGTGCGGACCGGTTTGACGCAGTTCTTCAGTGCCGCGTAGAAACGGGTCAGGCTGAATTGATCCCTTGGTGCATCGTCGGCGAGAGTCGAGATCGAAAATAAGTCGAAGCCGGGTAACTCGTTTACCAGGTGGGCAATACGCGCAATGTCATCGGATCGCGATCGGCGTGTCAACCCGGTCACCGGATCGACAATATCCGGTGCCGAACTGGCAGTCGCGAAAACAGGCAATTTACGTGGGAAAGTTACATCGAAGGCCGGGTCTCGACCGCGCAGGGTAATCGTCGGCGGTACCTGGGCACGGTACTTTTCGACAACGCCTGAAGGTATGCGTACCATCTCGGTTTCGTGGTCAACAATTGCACCGTGTTCGGCGAAGCGTTTGCGTGCTTTTTGATTGCGAACCAGCAGGCCAACCTCCTCCAAAATTTCAAGAGAAGACTCATGTACGTAGCGGATATCGTCGTCAGTCAGGAAGGAAAAGAAATTCATTGTGGCTGGATCCAGTCGTGTAATACCAATGCAAACTTTAGGCAGGCATTTGGCTTGCGTCAAACAATAAATGCTGCCACTATCTATAAGTAAAACTTATACGACCTGGATACATTTGAAACGCCCACGTTTAAATATTCTGCGGACTTTTGAAGCAGCCGGCCGCCGCCTGAGTTTTTCTCTTGCCGCCGAGGATCTCAAAATTTCTCAGGCTGCCGTCAGCCAGCAGATGCGCCAGCTCGAAGCCTACCTGAACACGGCCCTGTTTATCCGCCATCACCGCAGATTATCCCTGACAAGTACGGGACAGGCTTACCTGGATGCAGTGCACGAAGCACTCGACCGGCTGGATACGGTTACCGACCAGTTATTTCCAGGCCAACATCAACAGACCGTATCGCTTCACTGTACCTCGGCCGTTGCAGCACTTTGGCTGGCGCCTCAACTCAAGTCTTTCCAGGTGTTACATCGCAATATCCAGCTACGCATCAAAACCCTGGATCAAACCCAAAACAATCATACATTACGCCCCTCGGACCTGGAGATATTTATACCCGGGGATGCCGCCATCGATCCAGATACAACCAGGCTGTTTACCTCAGTAATAACGCCGGTATGTTCGCCGGACCTGTTTGCTGAGGGGGAATGGCCGAAGCAAGCAGACGACCTGCTCAAATTCGGGCTGATTCATGTGCTGGGCTATGACGATGACTGGCACCGATGGTTTCACAAGTACTTGCCGAATGATGTCGATGTCTCACATGGATTAATGGTTGACGGTTCGCTAATCGCGATAGAAGCGGCACTACGCGGTGATGGTATAATGCTGGGCAGAGGTCCCTTTATTGATAAGCATCTGCAATCCGGGAAGCTGGTAGAAGTTTTTTCGAGGCCATACCATCTGCACACAGATTACTATTTGCGACAACCGCCAAAAAACATAATACGGCGCGAGGGTAAAATAGTGGCCAACTGGCTTATCGAACTGGCTGCAAATGTGCCGCACCTGGCATAGCTGATTGACGCTAACAATACTGCTAAAATCCGAAACCATGAGTAAATTAAACACAGCGGAATTTACCGAGATTATTCAGGCCGAGCTACCCATGGCTGCCGAATCGGGCGTTTACCTGAAGACGATCGAGCATGGCACGGCGGAAATGATTTTGCCCTACAACGATAATTCGGTACGTCCGGGCGGAACGATTGCCGGCCCACAAATGATGTTGCTCGCCGACGTATGTATGTATGCCGTGGTATTGAGTATGATCGGAGCAGTAAAGCTCGCGGTTACGACGAATTTCAATATCAACTTTTTACGCAAACCCCGTGCCTGCGACCTGATCGCGAGAGGT
>JBGUEB010000096.1:0-11852 GCA_041821565.1 Gammaproteobacteria bacterium
CTAGTGTAATCAAATTAAAAGACAGGGTGGATCCTAGTCAAAAAAATGCGTTAGGCATCGCGGATGAGGTAGAATTTCAAACTCCCTGATAAAACCACGTCTTGTGCACAGGGATGTGCATTGCGATCTGACCCTGGTTTACGCATTTGGATGCACGCTCAAACTCCTCTAAAAAGCCGTTGTCCTGGTGAAAACGCCAGAGAAATAATACCTCCTGGCCATTTCCACACTTCTCTAACCAGACCTGATATTGTACTGATTCGCCCTTGAAGCCCCGGGAAAAGTGGTGCTATTATTGACCATAGCCAAGCATTTCGAGAATCAATATCATCGATGTTGAACGGCTAGGGACTCGTCAAATTCATCGACTCTCGATTTTTAGGTGGTAGTACCGTCAGGGGATAGGGGATGAGTGTCGAAAAAATAAAGCGCTTGCGCGAGTTAGTTAAGGAAATAGCAAGGGGAACCTGTAAGAATGAGCCCCTGCATATTCCGCCCGATTATGAGCACGATGCCGACCTGGTGATATCCTGGGCCGCAGATCATATCGAAGACCTGGAGGAGATTGTCGATGGCAAAGCCAGTTGTACCAGAAATGGCGTGACTTACAGGATGCAGCCGGTGGAGAGAAGGTCGGGAGGAAGGCGCACAAAAGATTAGTAATACTAATTTCAACCGACGATATCTCTAACATAATCGGCTAACGCCAGGGACGAAGTCAATCCCGGCGATTCGATACCAAACAAATTGATCAATCCCGCCACACCATGCTCGCTTTCACCCTGGATGGTGAAGTCAACCGCGGGTAAACCCTTGCCATTAATCTTTGGACGTATGCCCGCATAAGCAGGTATCAACGAGCTGTCGGTTAGTTCCGGCCAGTAACTGCGGATCGCCTCGTAGAATACGTCGCCTCGACTGGGGTCAACCTCGTAATTTATTTTGTCAATCCATTCAACATCCGGACCGAAGCGCAGGTTTCCGGCCATATCAAGGGTGACGTGAACCCCCAGTCCGTATTCGTTCGGTACCGGGTAAATGAGCGAGGTAAATGGAGACTTACCGCTATAGGTGAAATAATTGCCCCTGGCATAACTGTAGGTCGGAAGTGTCTCTGGGTTAATACCATCGATAGCCTTTGCCAGTTTGTCACCGCCAAGACCAGCACAATTAACCACGGTATTCGCAGCCAGCTGGAACGAACTGCCATCGCTTTGTACGGTTAGTTGTAGCGGTCCATTAGCTACAGTTCCACCCGTCACCATTGTGTTAAACACGATAATGCCGCCAGCGTCCTCCAGATCACCCTGCAGGGCCAGCATGTACGAATGGCTATCGATAATACCCGTGGACGGCGACCACAGGGCCGAAATACATTGTACCTGTGGCTCTTTACGTTGAACCCCGGTTTTATCGATAGCGACTATATCGTCTACACCGTTAGCCCGGGCATTTTCCAGAATAGTCTGCAGTTGCGGTTGTTGCTGCTCGCTGGTCGCGATGATAAATTTTCCGCAGCGATTGTAGGCTACCCGGTGTTCTTCACAGTAGTTATATAATTCCCTGCGGCCCTGTACGCAGAAACGCGCTTTGAGGCTTCCGCTTGGGTAGTAAATACCAGCGTGGATGACCTCGCTATTGCGTGAAGACATTTCACTGCCCGTACAATCCCGCGCTTCGAGTACGATGACTTCACGCCCGCCAAGCGCCAATGCCCTGGCAACTGCCAGGCCGATGACACCAGCACCGACGACCACGCAATCCACTTTTTCCATACCTGGGAACCTACGGTTATCTTTTATGACCTGATTTCAAAACCACAGTAAGGTATAGGAAGTATTAAGACAATATTTTCAAATAACAAGCGCCAATAAAACCGTATTCAGGCCGCATATATTGCCTCAGACCCCCTCCGACTGCCCAGGGTCCTTCACCCTGGCCAGTAACACCATGCCTGCAATAAAGAGCACCGGTATCACCAGAATTGAGAGTCGTTCACCCAGCACTATTGCCATGGTACCCATCAGGAATGGCCCTATAACCGCGGCAAATTTGCCCACCATATTATAAAAACCAAAATACTTGCCAGCCTCATCTGGGGGGATAAGCCGCGCAAACATCGATCGACTCATCGACTGTATCCCGCCCTGGGCAAGGCCGATAATCCCGGCCAACAGGTAGAAGTGCTCTGGCCTGGTCATCAGGGGTGCCCCTGTCGTTACCACCAGGTAAGCTGCCAACCCGGTCATAATCATGCTTTTGGCGCCAAATTTACCTGCCAGCCAGCCAAAACCCAGCGTGGCCGGGATGGCGATTAACTGGACTGCGAGGATGCCCTTTATCGGTACACTGGAGTCGAACCCCAGGGCCTCCGAGTAAGCCACCGCCATTTTTATTATCGTGTGCACCCCGTCTATGTAAAGCCAGTAAGCCAGCAAAAATATCGCGGCATCGCGGTACTGCCTGATTTCCTGTAGCGTCTCTTTCAACTCGCCAAATGCCGATTTCATCGCTTGCCAGGGACGAATTTCCGTTGTAGCCAGACGTTCTTCATTTAGCGCTGATCTTAACAGTGGAATCATGAAGATCAGCCACCAGGCTGCGGTTAAAACAAAGATAAGGCGCATCGCCGCGATACTATCGGCAAGCCCGAACCATTGAGGGTACATGGTAGTCAAGAAGCCAAACATAAATAAGATCACGCTGCCAGCATAGCCCAGCGAAAAACCGAGGGCCGACAGCCTGTCTAACCTGTCTTTACTCGTTACCGTGAGAATCAGGGCATCATACAAACCATTGGCAGCCGAAAAACCAATATTGCCCAATACAAAAACACCGGCGGCCAATATGGGTTGACCATTATGGACCAGGCTAAGAGAAAAGGTCGCCAGGATGCCCACCGCGGCAAATAGGCCCAATAATTTTTTCCTGGCCCCGTACTGATCGGCAATAGCGCCCAGCGCAGGTGCCAGGATTACCACTATGGCACTGCCGATAGAATTGGCATAACCCAACAAGGTGGTCATGCCAGTACCCGAGTCGGCAATACTCAGATGATGTTTTAAGAAGAATGGGAAAAACGCCGCCATCACGATCAGGGCGTAAACTGAATTAGCGCAGTCGTAAAAAGCCCACGACCACTCCTGTTTGTTCCAGCCTCTTAGCAAACCAGGTCCTCTAAACCAGATTCTTGATCAGGGTACCAACTCATAGGGGTCGAAAATCGGGGATAGATCACAATTAGCTCTAATATTTAGAGGAAACTCTGACCTGGCCCTGGATTACAGTCTATTCGCTACCTGATACAGATAATATATTTTTAGTCGTCATCGTCATCATCGCGATCTTCGTGTTTTCTTTCTTTGTCCCGATTTGTCTCGTACGGTCTTAACTTGCCTGTATTGAATTCTTTGGAGCGCCAGATACGTTTAGCTTCATCTTCATCGCTGCTACGATGACACTCAACACAGTTTTCATAGTCACGAATGCCTTCTTCAACATGCTCCTCTCGAATTTTTGAGCGGGAGTGTTCGTGACAGCCATAGCATGTGTAGTTAGCGTAGTCGTTATCTATGTGGCAGGTTTCGCATTCGGTATCGTGATCCCGGTCGAATCTGAAGTACTTTTCATGATCGAAGGTGGCCGGTGTCCAGGCATCCTGAGTATGGCACTGACCACAATTGCCCTTAATCTTCCGGTGTAGATCATCGACTGGACTATTGTGGCAACTGTCGCACTGCTTCTGCAAGGTAGATTCAAGTAAGTCGTGCGAGAAATGACTAATGGGACGGAAAGCTTTCACGCCCTTATGGTCGCTATGGCAGGAGATGCAGTCATCTTCGATCAGTTCCTGGTGAAAAGCGACATTCTTCTTTTCGTTTTCGATAGCTAGACCTTTGGTGGTTATTTTTCCGATCTCTTCCACCTTGTGGCAGGCGACGCACTTTGCGGGCCTGCTGCCGATAAAAGGGGTATGGCAGGCAAAACAATCAGCAGCAAGTTCGGCATGAGCACCAATGGGTTTTCCCGGGCTGATCATGAGCTGCGGATAGAATATCGCCAGTAGTACCAGGATGGCCAGATTAACCGCAATGATAAGGATGACAGTCCTGTTTTTCATTTCCATTGCCAGAACAAAAAGATGCTTAGAATGTGAGTGATTGCAAGCACGGCAAAGACCAGTGTGATCGGCAGATGCACTGCACGCCATTTCTTCATCAGGTCGAAGGTGGTGGCATCCCAGAACAGTTTCTTTTCAATCTCCTCCTCAGACAGACCTTGTTGCGCATAGACATCCTTCTTTTCAGCCAGGAAGCGGCGCGAGCGATCCAGCAGGTACTTGCCAGTCATGCCGCTGATGACGTTGACCAACATGGCGATCAGTGCAAGCCATGGCAGGATAGTGTAAATATGAATGCCGGCATGCACCAGAATTAACCACGCTCCGATCAAGGTCAGGGATTCATGCAGTATGAGCATGGTCCTGGGTTTGCCGAAGCTGATTACCTTGCGCTTGCGCATAGAATAGAAGAATGACAACAGAATCAGAATAACGCCCGGTATGCCAAGCCAACGGCCGATCCAAACCAGTTCGAACTGGTGTAGTAGTGCATCAAAAATGATGGTCGCCAGGATCAGCGTACCGAACAACTTCAGGAAAGGAACTACTTCTTTACGTATGAGTGATCGTTCCATGGCTTTTCCTTAGGCGTCCAATGTCAGGTCGCTTGTTGGTGTGGAAATACACAACAGGCAATGCCCCGGCGTTACATCAGCATCAGGTTCCTGATTATAATCGACCTCGCCAGTTTTCATGGCTGTCTGGCAGGATCCACAACTGCCTGCACGGCAACCCGACTCCACTTCAATGTCGTTGGCCTCGGCAAATTCCAGTAGTGAGTCGGCAGCAAAGTCCCAGGGGACGCTTTTGCCTGATCGGCCGAAGGTGACTGTGATGGGCAGCGAGGTGGTTGATGGCGCCACTTTCTCATGTTTGATTAGTGATGCGGGGCCGAAGGACTCGTAGTAGATATCAGCGCTATCCACACCCCAGTCCTCCAGTCCAGGAACCAGGCTTTCCATCATTGGCCTGGGGCCGCAGACATAGAACTGGTAGCGCGTCAATTTGAGTGTGCTGCGCAGCAGTTGAATAGTCACCCTGCCGTTGTGCTGATAATCAACGCCTTCCAGATCATTCTCATTGGGCGCGCTGTAGCAGACCTGCAGGTGAAAGTTATCGTGCGTCCTCGCAAGTGTTTGCAGGTGCTCTTTGAAGACGTGCTCACCACCATTAGAAACACCGTAGTATAGCCATGTCTCCCTGCTTAACTCGCTCTCGAGAAGGGTGTTAATCATGCTTAACATCGGAGTAATACCGATACCGCCGCCAATCAACACGATGGGTAAAGGTTCATCTTCCATCAGGTGGAAATGACCGGATGGTGCCTTAACCAAAAGGCGGCTATTTTCCTGTATATGATCGTGGAAGAAACTGGAAGAAAGACCGGGCGGCACATCAGATCGGTCGGCCGGTGCGGGAATCCTTTTGATCGATATCCGGTAGTAGTCGGGCCGGGAGGCATCCGAGAGGGAGTAGCAACGCACCACGGTTTTTAGTTGCTGTGTAACTGAATCCTCAATTGAAAGCCTGAAGGTGAGAAACTGTCCCGGCCTGAAGGCAGGTAGCAATTTACTATCCACTGGCACCAGATAAAAAGAACAGATGGAGTGGTTACCGTCCTCAAACTCCCGACGCTTAACCATGAACTCCCCGAAACCCTCCCAGGATAGATTGTCGGTAACCGACTTAGCAGCAGAAGGTACTGGCGCATGGGGTTTCAAGGTGGTTTGTGATTCACTCTCCCGTTCAGCTAGATTTCGATATTGACGTCTGCGACGATAAAACCCTATAAGCACCACAACTGCGAGCTGTGCCAAAATCACGAAAAGTATGATTAATGCTAAGGTTCCGGTCGTCATGATTTGTGTATTTCAATATCTTGATACACCTGAATTCGCAGGTTGCACAATGTTCATATATGAATGTTTATATCGTCCAGGTAAGTACAGAAAACAGCCAATTAATTATGCTATTGCTATTAATTCACAGCATTGATGTAAATCAAGTTATCGAGGTAAAAGAGCGGGTATTAATTAATTTTAAGTGAGAGGCAAATGTCGACAATCTGCCGTTTTGAGCCTTCTAAGAGGGGGCAAATCAGGTCTCTCGAATGGGGGCTGTGTGTGAAAGCGGTCGATTAAATTCGATCAATTCAGACACTGTCTGAATGGTACCGGAGAGGGGACTCGAACCCTCAAAGATTACGTACAACAAAAAGATCTTTAAGGCAGCCTTTCGAGTTTGAAAAGATTCATCGGCTTAGTAGCTGGAAGGTCGTGTGGAAAATCTCCGTGTCAATGTAACCAACAGATGCAGGGGTTGTGTTCGCGTTCATAGCAGAAGCGCCTCCGCTGGCTAGCGCTGACCTGGCTCTACCAGTATTTATCGCACCATCGTCCAGGCGCCTGTCAAGAATTCTGGCTATATCTCTCATCCAAATACCCCCCAGTACCAGAGCAGAACGACCACACATAAGTAAATTACGATTCTAGTTATTATGCCGTTTTCCTACCCTTGCCGAATAGCCAGATTGCTGCGGGGATGGGTATTGAATTAAAATAGAACTCCATAAAATCTATGCTCTCCGTGAGTATTCAATAAAGTAAAATAACTAAAAATACTACCAAGAAAAAGTAAAACTCTGCGCATAGAAAGGGCGAGCTTTTAATCACAATTAGACCTCCACGGATACTGGTATTGATTATTCCCTCCGTTTTTAACATGGATATCGAACTCGGCGCATCGCTCATACTGGGTAACTTGTGGCGATTGTGAACTAGTTTGAATTCTGAAACTATGGTGATGATTTTTTAGGATAGCCCAGACAGGCCTATTTCCCGTGTTTTTGATCAGTGAAATTTAAACAGGGTATGGTGATATGTTGCGTGGTACTGGGCTAAATATGGACTAAATGGTTATTTGGAGAAAAATGAGTTAAGTCTGATATTAGCTTAACGCATTGATTTTTATAAAGGCAGTAGGTTTAGGTGAATCGAGACGCGGGAAACTTTCTTTGTATTCGTTGCGCCATACCTATATTACTAATCAAATAATAGCAGGCGTACCTTTGACAGTTATTGCAACGCAGTGCGGCACATCAGATCATATGCTAGCGCAACACTATAATCATGCTATACCTCTAAATTACGCCGCACAATTGGTTGAAGGTAGCGACAGTATTGAAAATCAAATTAAGGACGGAAAGGAAATAATGGAATTATGAAAATTGCAGACATAAAAATATATGGATTTAATGGATTGGACTCGATCTGATCTGATGGTTTTTATCAGTCTTGATCTAATCTGACACGGTTAGTGAGCGGGCGCTAGCGGAACAAAAGAAACGAGCTAAACGAGAACGAGCAGCCGAAGTCAAGACGGAAAAGCGGACCCTCAAATTTCATCCTCCAGAGTCGCATAAGTGCCCTGAGCCGTCATTTACATACTGCCAGAATTGGATAGATCGAATTTGCCCAAATGATCTATCAGGGCTAATCTCGACGATCACTCTGAATCGCATGGAAGCGAATCATGTCCACCATTGGCACGGCAAGGAACACCTGTGCGCTTTCTATACTTGACGTAGATCAAGATAGAACTTGGTTTATGTCGTGGACGATAAAAATCAGAGTAGGGTATCGGGTGGTGTTATTTAACGATTACAATAATTAATCGGTATTATGAACATTCATTTAAGGGTTTTTTGCACATCAATGGAGATAAACAATGCAAGATAAAGTTCGATCACTGGCTCGCGACATGGCGAGCCTGCCCATAATTCTGTGTATATGTACGCTCTCGATTTCATTTGGTGCACAGGCTCAGGATTCTTTTCCGAAGCTCACACCGGAGTTGCTCGACAAACTGAATGCAAACCTGGATACGACCTGGCCGCACGATCCCGCGGTTCCGGAACTGCCACCGATGCCGGAAACGGATGATCCGAAACCCAATCCAGACGCTTTTCTGTGGACTCACTTTAATGACAATATTTATCCGCCCAAGGTGCTCGGTGTGCCCGAACGCCGGACGCGGATAGTGACAGAAGACGACCCGATCGAAGTTGACGTTTACTGGTCGATGCGCAGTCCTTACAGTTACCTGGTCTTGAACCGGCTCGTGTGGCTGAACTCCAACTACAACGTCAATGTGAACATTCGACCCGTCTTGCCGGTAGCTGTTCGCTCGACCAAGGGCGGCAGCGGCAAAGCCGGCGGCCTGTTTGGCATCACATACAAGGTGCCGGACTCAGTCTGGGATACCAGGCGTCAAGGAAAGTATTTGGGAGTTCCGTTCCAATTTCCGGTGCCCGACCCTATCTGGCAGGTTTGGCAGCCGGATGCAGAGAATTGGCTCTCCACCCACCCGCCGGAGAAACAGCCCTACGTATTCTGGCTCACGCGCCTGGCCTGCTACGCCTCACAAAAAGGTAAAGCGATCGATTATATTAACCAGGTTTCCTATTTGATCTGGAGCGGCGTAGTGAGTCCGAAGAGCACCGTTGGCGCCACTGATCCAGCCAAGGGTCACTGGCCGAATTACGTGAAGGAGTATGTCAACCGGATCGACGGTCTCGATTACGACGAGGCGATCGCATACATCCGCAAAAACCCCGAGGAAGTCGACAAGTGCTGGATCGACAACGCCGAGGGCATGGCGCGAACCGGTCACGGTGGTGTACCGCTGATGGTTTATCAAGACGAGCCTTTCTTCGGTGGTGACCGTTTCGAACAGTTTGTGTTCCGCTTGCAGCAGAACGGTTTAACCCGGCGCCCGGCGCCACGCGCACCGTTCGCCACCCCACCACTGCGTTGGCCGGCAGGGTTATAAATTGCTGGCAAATTCTTGATAGCGATAGTCTCGCACGCCGGCAATCGAAGTATTCGTTTGCTGGCGTGCAGTTGGGAGTCCCGGAAAGTTTGGCTCATTAAAGATTGAAATATTCCCTCGTATGCGGGGCATCGATGACATATATAACTATCCTGTTGGCGACGTGGGATCGTTTAAATTTTATTCATCCCCTCTTAGGACAATGACTACATTCGGTGTTTTTCTTAACGGGCAAGCAAGATGTAACGATTTCGTCACAGGTAAATTTTCGACATGACCAAAACTGCGCAGGATAAAAGAAGGATCACAGTCAGGGCCGCAGTTTCACTCGGCGTTGGCTCTATCGTCGGCGCCGGCATTTTCGCGTTGATGGGAGTGGCTTCGAGCCAGGCAGGATCTGCGGTATGGCTCTCCTTTCTCGCCGCCGGGATCATAGCATTGCTCACAGGACACTCGTACGCTCAACTCGGCGTCCGCTATCCGTCACGGGGGGGGGCAGTAGAGTACCTCGTGCAAGCCTACGGCTCCGGATGGTTCTCAGGGGGCTGCTCCATCCTGTACTACCTCGTATCAATCATCGGAATGGCGATGATCTCTCTTGCGTTCGGTAAATACTCTGCGATGCTGTTCGGTATTGTTGAGGACCTGCAGCTCTGGGAACGAATCCTGGCTTCTGGCCTGATACTCGGTGTGAGCGGGTTGAACCTGATCGGCTCAAAACGCGTTAGCCACGCACAGAGAGCCATCGTCATCGCGAATCTGATTCTCCTCGCGGGCTTTGCGTTGGCCTTGTCGTCATATACCCAGGGTGCGCGGTTATCGGTCGAGACCTGGCCTCCAGCATTCTCTATATTCGGAAGCCTTGCCCTGACGTTCTTCGCGTTTACAGGTTTTGAGGTGATTAGTAATACCGCCGAAGACATGGACAACCCGGCCCGCGATCTCCCCAGGGCGATGTATGCCACGATCTTAATTGTGATTGTGCTGTATGTCGGGCTTGCACTTGCGGTTGTCGGCGTTGCGAGTGAAGAGCAGCTGCTATCGAGTGGGCCGATGCTGCTCGTGGTAGCGGCACGATCGTACTTTGGAGAGCTGGGATTTACAGTGTTGTTGATCAGTGCCGTGGTATCGTCAGTGACCTGTCTCAATGGCGGGCTTTTCGGGATTACCAGCGTCACCTTCAGGTTGGCAGAGCAAGGCCAGTTGCCGCAGCGCTTCAAGCGTAAGATCGGTGCAAGCACACGTGGTTTAACGATCTCAGCCGTCCTCGCTTTACTGCTAACCAACTTCTTCTCGCTGACCACGGTGGCGTCGCTCGGAAGTGCAACATCACTACTGGTTTATGCGCTGGTCAATTTCGGCGCCCTGCGCCTCATTGGGCGGGCGGGCATACATCGAGTTCTGGTTTGGTTGAGTGTTGCGGCCTGCCTGTTCGCCATCCTGATATGGGTGCTGCACACCTTTAAAACGTCACCCGGTTCGCTCCTGATATTCCTGTTTTTTCTGATTATATCGTTTGTCGCTGAAGGTTTGTTGCAGCGTTTTCTGGGAAGACGCATTGATTCCCAGGAACACGAGGACTCACCTCTCGACTCGCAGTGACCCGATTTGCGGCCATGGGTGTAATCACGGCCCAAATGGATACAGGTTGCGATTAATCGACCAGGCGCTTCCAACCTACTAGAAGCTCGTCATCCAGCCAGACACCACCCTGGCGTTGTTGCATTGGAATCCGACGTGCATATTTCCCCGGCCACTTTTGATTAAGGAAGTTCTGCTCCACGACTTCGACAAAACCTTGTTCGTGATCGACGCGCGCGACCACGGCAATGTGGCCGGTACCGAGAAATTCAGAAGACCAGATGAGCAGGTCACCGCGTCGCGGCGATTCGGCTGAACCATTCGGCAGGTTCCGCAGGTTGCGCTTGTCATTGGAGCTGGTGTCGACGAGATAAGTGATTCCGTCCCAGATGTCCGCTGCTACATCGACCGATTCGAATACCAGGCCTTCGGTGCGGAACAACCAGCGTCTCGCATACTCCACGCACTGCCACTCCATACCCGTATAGGTATCATTAATCTGATTGGGATCCTGGGATACGCATTGTGAACTGCAATTTGAATAGGCTGGCACATCACCGGATGATCTGCCGAGAAGCTCACCGTAAGGTGTTACACATTGCGTACTACAGGCCTCCAGTAGTGGCTCCTCGGCAGATCGTCCGATTGTCCCGTGAAACAGGAGAAAACAGGTAAGAAAAAGCGTGCTTATTTGCTTAAAAGGGGACAACGGCAGGTGTTTATGTGTTCGCATAGGATCAGCCACAGTGAAATTAAATCGATACTCAGAGTATTGTCGCATTATGTTCGCTCCCCCCTTAAGATATTAACGGTTTTAGCTATTCGGGGGACAGTATACCTCTTTACTGAAAACTGGCTTACTTCCAGGGGTTTTTGGTACCAGATTGTCGAGGGAAATTACAACCGGCTGGGAGTTCGTTCTGGGTCGTTTTTTGACACTCATTGCATATTTCTGGGTGTCTGCAATGTGCCGGAAGTCGCCGCTCGTATATCTAAATCGAAGGTCTGCTTAGCGAAAATTACCTGGTAATAGCGTGTGAATATTTGATTTTTGAGATTTGCAGGCAATGTTGGGCTGTGATTTCTCCGAAGCAGTCATTCGAAATTCAGAGTTTAACGGCTCATTCGTGCCCATAGCGGGCTCCCGTAACCTGAATGCGAGTGGCGACTTTCGGCCAGGAGCGGTCGTTCGTGTATCAGCGCAGCGCCTGAGTTGATCTGCCTCAACTTTGGACGCGTGGCTTTCGACGGTTAGACGTTTCGATCCCCGCTTCGCGGCTAAGGTTTATACCAGATCGGAGATGTATAGGCTCGCTCCTGG
>JBGUEB010000097.1:0-11844 GCA_041821565.1 Gammaproteobacteria bacterium
AACGGTCCGACGTTTCGGCATTTTGAATCACAACACGATTCACCCAGAATTAATCAGAGGCTCCCTAGAATAGACAGCGGCAAATGATTTTTAGCCGAAACCTGGTCGTCGCGCTGATCGCGACGGTTGTATCTTTCAGTACACTATATATCCCTCAGCCAATGCTTCCGTTGCTGGCGCAGAGATTTGGCGTTTCCGCTGGTGAGGCAGGTTTGTTGATGACCGTAGCCATGTTACCGCTAGCGTTTGCACCGGTGGTCTATGGTTATTTCCTTCAGGCTATACCGGCTAAATTGATGCTCATGGTTGCACTCAGCTTGCTTGCACTCGATCAGCTATGTTTTTATTTTGTAACCGAGTTCTGGCAACTAATTGGTTTGCGACTAATACAGGGTTTTCTACTGCCCGCAATATTTACTTCGTTAATGACCTATTGCGCGACCATGGTACCAACAGGGCAGGTGCGTCGTATCATGGGCCTCTATATCGGGGCAACCATTAGTGGGGGGTTCCTTGGCAGATTGGCTGGCGGGGTTTTTGCCAGTTCTTTCGATTGGAGAACGGCCTTTGTTGTTATGGGGGTGGTGCAACTGATACCCCTGATCCTGTTAATCAGAGTAGAGTCTGACACCGATATTAATTTTGCCCGACTCGATAGTAAAAGTATTTCTCGTGTTTTACGAAACAGGAATTATCGTTTCATGTTCCTGGCGCTAGCCACGGTTTTTTTCGTTTACTCCGGGATACTGAATACTATTCCGTTTCGTTTACAGGACTTAGATCCGGGCACGACACCGTTTTTAATTTCAATGCTGTACCTGGGGTATTTGATAGGTGTGCCGGTTTCGTTTTTTAGTGAATCGATTAGCAAGATGCTTAACGATGACCGCAAAGGATTGATGCTGGGTTTGGCGATTCATGCCTTTGGCCTGGTAATGCTTCTATTCGTCGCCTTTCAGGGATTACTGATCACGATGTTTTTTCTGGCAGCAGGGTTTTTTCTAATTCACGCGACCATGTCCGGTCTGGTCAATCACCTGGCGATTGAACACAAGGCTGTGGTGAACGGATTATACGTATCGATTTACTATGTCAGTGGTGCGCTGGGCTCGTGGTTGCCGGGATACATATATGATCGGTTTGGCTGGAGCAGTCTGATACAGCTACTTGTCCTGATGCTGGTGTTCGCTGCCTGGTTTATCCTTCAATTGCGACTCGATAACGACAAACACTATGGAGCTTAGTCCTCTCCCCAGACTAGCTTGCCACAATTGTCTATCTGGTAGCCGCCCAGCTCGCTTGCGATTCGATGCCCCGAGTCGGATTTAATTCTATTCATAAGGTTGTGAAAAAGATGTCTGAACCAGATGTTACGCGGGATCGCAAAATCAAAAATTTCCCAACCCAGGCTTATAAATTCTAAACCGAATTCATTCGCGATGGCCCGGGTGCCCAGGGCAATGTCACATTTATCAAGATTGATCGAAGCCGCCGCTTCCCGTTCGGAGAGAGAAGTGGTGGTTGCATTTAGCATATCTACATTGAGTCGGTGCTTGCTAAGAACCTCCATAAGAAAACGCTGACTACCGGAGCCCTGCTGCCGAATCGACCATCGATAGCGGGAGTCGAATATTGCCGGTATCGCCGGTCCCGGGCTGTCTGCGGTTGGCTTTAAGAGCAGTCCTTGCTCTCTTTTGAATGCTCGAATCAAAACCCAGTTATGGTTTTGCGAATATTGCTGTATCAACGAAGGGTGGCGCGTGGTACTTTCATTTTCAGGGCCCCAGTGAATACAACAGGCGTCGACCTTGTTGGCATTGAGTAGCTCGAGACCGCTGCGAGTTGCTGTCGGGGTATAGGTAATGATTGCCCTGTTTCTCAACGACTCGGTGAATTCATTAATGATGCGGTGCAATAATGGATCATCGCTGCCGGCGATAATTAAACGATCATGCAGCAATCCGTTGTGGGTGGAATCCAGCATCCATTTATCGATTAATTCCTTCGGAAACATCCATTTCCCAGTCACCCTGGTTGCCGGTATGTGTCCCTTGTTGACGAGGTCGTATATTTTTTTCTCATTCAAATGCAGGTAGCCGGATACCTGCTTCACATTCATGAAAACATCGACCTGATTATCTAATATCATGCCCATTGACGAGTTTGTTCAATTATTTATGGCGGCGACTGGAATGTTTATTTGACATCTTTTGGTATTAGCCCGTAATGCGTGTCTATTAGTAAAGCAATAAATATACCTGAATTGAACAATGGCATAATAGCCGTCTCGTGTTTGACGACTGCGGGTAAAAGCTGACGAATAGTCGGGAACTGGCTGTCAAATAGAGACGATTTGTCGCATAAGCAGACTTCGAAGTGGGACATTCTGACTAAACATGGTTTTGTAAGTTCAGGCGAAGTAGATCATGCTAGCTATTACAGCCAGGTTGCTAATTGGTACAACAATTGCAATCATTAGCGGGAGAAAACTGTTGGTAATTGAGTATTGAGTATGAAAAAGATCGAACTGGATGACTTTGCCCAACAGCTTCCAGATAGAATGCCGGTTTCAGTAGTCATGGAGAAGCGTCCATGCGATAACGCCTGGGTGGATTTTAGCTTTGCAGCAGTTGGTGTCATTAGCGGTGAAGCGTCGCAAGATGGGCAGACCAGGAAAATTCATCAACAGGATGGCATTGAACAATACCTGTACCCGGGCCTCAGTGTGCAGCTTTACGAAGACGAGTGTGAAAGTTACTACCATAACCTGATGTCACCCCAGCCGGGTTGTTACGTTGTTGCAGGCGAAGGCGAGGACGAAAATGAAATTCCAAAACCCTACCTGGTTAGTTTAAGTTTTGACGAAGTGCATGCCTACCTCGAAGGCGACGAACATGTTTATGCAGTCGAGATTCCACCCGAACTCTACAGGTGGACCGAGGCATTTGTTCTGACCCACTATGTTGCAATTAAAAAGACCAAACGCAAACTGAAGAACTGGAAAGAACAGCCGCAGGAAAAAACACGGTGACGGAGGATAAACAGGAAAGTCGCCTGTCGCGTTGGTCACGCCGCAAACATCAAAGCGTTGAGGCAGCACGGGAAGAGGACCTGGCCCTGCAGCTAGAGGAGCAGAGTCTGGCGGGGGCTGATAAACCCGAGGCAGTCGCCCCGCAAGAGCAGGAAGAAACCGAAGCCGAGGAACCAGTACTCACCGATGCCGACATGCCTGCAATCGAGTCGTTGACGGAGGATTCCAATTTTGGCCAGTTTATGTCCCCAGGTGTGAGCGACGAACTGCGAAATCTGGCGCTAAGGAAAATGTATAAGGCGCCTTTTTTCAATATTCGTGATGGTCTCGATGAATATGATGAGGATTTCACTACATTTGAGAAACTGGGAGATATTGTTACTGCCGACATGCGTCATCAAATGGAAATTGAGGCGCGTAAGAAACTGGAAGCAGAGGCAAGAGAAATTGCCGAGGCAGCCTCAAATGCCGATGTTGAAGATGATAAAATGAATGCCGATGATCAGCAGGCACTCTCGACAGATGCGCACGGTGAGAATACCGAGGACCTAAACAAAGAATCTGGCGATCAATCGCCCGGGAATAAAATTGAAAATTCAATTGAGTCAAGAGTGCCAAATCAGTGAGTAACCTTACAGCGAGAGAATCAGCATTATCAACATTTGAAGCATTCGAGCCGACGCCGACGAGCTTGATCGGCTACCAGTCGAATGGAAGAGTCGTAATTATTGGCGATGAAGACACCCTGGCGCAGTGCAATGAATTTCCACAGCCCCTGAAGCCAACACTAGTCGTAACCAATTCCACAGGTGGCTCGACTCTCCCCGGTGCTATTTCACTTAATCAGAGAAAAATTGATATCAAGGGTCATCTGGGTGAATTTACGATCAATTTGATCAGTTCAGACCAGGCTATGGAAACATTACAGGCCGACATCGTACTGGATCTGAATCCTGAAGCCTTGATCTCGCTGGAAATACCGCCGCCTGGCTATCTCCATGAAGTCCTCGATAGTCAGAACTTAAAGCAACTGCAGGAACAGCTGCTGGATTTGACGGGTGAGTTCGAAAAGCCAAAATATTTTAGATATGACGCTTCGATTTGCGCTCATGGTGTGAATGGTAAAACCGTCTGTAGTAATTGTATAGATGCCTGCCCGGCAGGCGCAATCAGTAGTCTGATTGAAACCATCGAAGTTGACCCCTACCTCTGCCAGGGTGGGGGCGCCTGTGCAACGGTTTGTCCGTCGGGTGCTATCCAGTATGTTTATCCGCGTCTTGCCGACAGCGGTAATGCGCTTCGAAAAATGTTGCAGACGTTTCGAGAGCAGGGGGGTAACCAGGCAGTTGTAGTATTCCACGCTGAAACCGAAGTTCCGCAGGAGCTCTGGCAAACCGAAACGTCGGTTTTGCCGGTCAAAGTAGAGGAATTAGGCAGTGTCGGTGTGGACCTATGTTTGTCTGCGCTGGCTTATGGCGCATCACAGGTAGTGTTGCTGGTCAATGAGGAAGTGCCGGAGCTATCCTGGGAACAGTTGAAACGTCAACTAGAATGGCTTCATCCGCTGTTATCCGGCCTTGGGCTGGATCCAGAGCAAGTGCGCCTTCAGTACAGCACCGAAGCCTGTGCTCCGGTTGCTTTGGGAAGTCCTGTTGAGCCAGCTATTTACACCATGCCTGATAGTAAACGCAATGCTATTTACCAGGCGATTGATCACCTGTATCAGCATGTCGGAAAAACCAGGGAGATGGTCGATTTGCCCGCAGGCGCCCCTTTTGGTACCGCAATAATAGACGAAAAGCGATGTACGCTTTGCATGTCCTGTGTTGGCGCCTGTCCGGGTAAGGCTTTACAGGATGGCTCGAACAGGGAAATACCGGAAATATTTTTTATCGAGAGTAATTGCATCCAGTGCGGAACTTGTACGCAGACCTGCCCCGAAACGGCAATTACTATTTCGCCGCGGATGATTCTTGATCGCGAATTGAGAAATCAATCACGCGTCCTTAATCAGGATGTTCCGTTTGCCTGTATTAGTTGTGGCAAAGCATTCGCGCCCACCTCGGTGATCGAGAAAATGAATCACAAGTTAAAGGATCACTACATGTTCAAAACCAGCCGAGCACTCGATCGCCTGAAAATGTGCGAGGACTGCCGCGTGGCTGATATTGTCCAGGATCCCGAGGCCATGAATGGAAGTTTTGACCCGTTGCATTGAAATTTGAGAATTAATTCATCCATAATGGGTGCTATTGGTAATTACTCTCCCATGATATCTGGAATGAAGAGTGCAATATGAATGTTAATGATGAAAATAATAAGATGACAGCACAGGCTCAGGCAGTGGCTCTGGATGAAGGTGAAGGCCGGCAGAGCGTTGATGTGAGCTTTGCTGCACATGCAGCAACTGCTGCGGTGATCGAAGCAGAACAACTTTATCGCGCTTCGGCTTATGGATTGATAGCGGCTTTGCTACGAGCAGCACCTGATCAGCATATGCTGGATCATTTGACGGGATTATCCCAGGGAGTTGCAGCCGAAGGCGATGATCTGCTACTGGCGATGTCGACCCTGGCATTGTCAGCAGATTTGCATACACCGGCATCAATTGACGATGAGTTTCATGAGCTGTTTATCGGTTTGGGTAAGGGCGAAATTGTACCTTACGGGTCCTGGTATATGACTGGATTTTTAATGGAGAAACCCTTAAGTGATTTACGCGATGACCTCGCTACCCTGGGTTATGTCAGAAATAGCTCGGTTGCAGAACCGGAAGACCATGTCGCTGCCTTGTGTGAAGTGATATCAATGATGATTTCTGAAGGAATCGATATATCGATACAGAGAAAATTTTTCCAGTCACATATGACGGACTGGATGAGTCGGTTTTTTACCGATCTAGGCGAGGCGAGATCGGCCATATTTTATAAATCTGTAGGGCGTTTTGGAGCTGCTTTTATTGCGTTCGAAAATGAATATTTTTCAATGCAGACCTGATGTATTAGTCAGTAATTAAATCCCATCTAAGGGGAGGAGTACCTGGTGAAAAAGATAAAGAAAGATCTCAATAAAACAAGAAGAGAGTTTATCAAGAGTTCCACTCTTGTTGGCGCAGGGGTAGTGGCAACCACGGTTTTACCCGGCACCGCAATTGCCAGTAACTCGATGGGAGAACCCGAAGAAAAACAAAAGGGTTATCAACTGACCGAGCATGTTCTCGAATACTACAAATCTGCAGCGAGCTAACCGGGGGAGTAATAATGAGTAAATTAATCAAAAAGTCGAACCGGATAGAAACCGTAAAATCTGGTGAAATTGATGCAGGACGGGTTGACAGGCCGGTTGCCGGAGCAATCAATCGCCGTACATTCCTGAAGAATTCAAGTTTGATGGCAGGGGGTGCCGCACTGGCAACCACGGTATCGCCCGTGATGATGAAAAAATCTGAAGCGGCAATGGCATCGGGCACAGCGGAACGGGTTAAAACTATTTGTACCCATTGCGCAGTTGGCTGTGGAATCATCGCCGAAGTTCAAAATGGCGTTTGGACCGGTCAGGAACCCGCCTTCGATCATCCCTTTAATAAAGGCGCCCATTGTGCCAAGGGCGCTTCAATTCGCGAACACGGCCATGGCGAACGCCGCCTCAAGTATCCTACCAAGCTGGTTGATGGCAAGTGGAAAAAGGTTTCCTGGGAACAGGCGATCAACGAGATTGGCGACAAGATGCTAGAAATCAGAGCATCGTCAGGTCCTGATTCGGTTTACTGGCTGGGTTCTGCCAAACACAGCAACGAGCAGGCTTATTTATTTCGTAAGATGGCAGGTATGTGGGGTACCAATAACGTCGACCACCAGGCACGTATCTGTCACTCCACCACGGTAGCCGGGGTAGCGAATACCTGGGGTTATGGGGCGATGACCAATTCGTTCAATGATATCCATAATTCCAAGTCCATATTGATGATTGGTTCGAACGCGGCAGAAGCGCATCCGGTTGCGATGCAGCACATATTCAAGGCGAAGGAAGAAAACAATGCGCCTGTCGTAGTGATCGACCCTCGTTTCACACGCACAGCTGCCCACGCAAATCACTATTTGAAGATCAGACCAGGTACTGACGTTCCCATAATCTGGGGCATGTTATGGCATATTTTTGAAAATGGCTGGGAAGATAAAGAATACATTCGCCAACGCGTCTATGGCCTCGATGATGTTAAAAAAGAGGTCAGTAAATGGACTCCAGACGAGGTAGAACGTGTTACCGGCGTGCCGGAAGGCCAGGTTTACGCTGCCACGAAGGCGATGGCAGATAATCGACCCGGTACCTTTATCTGGTGCATGGGTGGCACCCAGCACACCATTGGCAACAATAATACGCGCGCCTACTGCACGTTCCAGCTGGCCCTCGGTAATATAGGTGTTTCGGGTGGTGGTGCTAACATTTTCCGTGGTCACGACAATGTACAGGGCGCGACTGACCTGGGCGTACTTTCCAACACCCTGCCCGGATATTATGGTCTCTCATCGGGTTCGTGGAAGCACTGGTCGAGAGTCTGGGGCCTGGATTACGAATGGGTTAAAGGTCAGTTTGATACTGGCAGTTACGAGCAAAGCAAAGGCAAAGACGTGCACGTGATGAACACCAAGGGTATTCCTGTATCTCGCTGGATCGACGGTGTGCTCGAAGACAAGGCCAATATTGCGCAAAAAGATAATGTAAGAGCGATGGTGTTCTGGGGTCATGCGCCAAACAGCCAGACACGTGGCGTAGAGATGCAAAAGGCGATGGATAAGCTTGATCTTATGGTTATCGTCGATCCTTATCCAACAGCCTCGGCCATTATGCACAATCGGACTGACGGTGTTTACCTGTTGCCAGCCGCCACGCAAATGGAAACCTACGGATCGGTAACAGCATCCAACCGTTCATTTCAATGGCGCTCGAAGGTTATCGAACCCATGTTTGAATCGCTGCCTGACCATACCATCATGTACATGGTGGCGAAAAAGCTGGGAATTTCAGACCAGCTGTTCAAAAACATCGAAGTTAAGGGTGACGAACCACTGGTAGAGGATATTCTGCGTGAAATCAATCGCGGCATGTGGACTATCGGATATACCGGCCAGAGCCCAGAGCGCCTGAAGAAGCACCAGGAGAACTGGGGAACGTTCGATTACACTTCATTGAAAGCCGAAGGCGGACCCGCTGATGGTGATTACTATGGTCTGCCCTGGCCTTCCTGGGGCACCCCGGAAATGAATCATCCCGGTACTCCTAATCTATACGACCCGTCAAAATCGGTCGCCGATGGCGGTTTGACCTTCCGTGCCAGGTTTGGTGTCGAAAGAGATGGCGTCAATCTGCTCGCAGAAGATTCCTGGGGTAAGGATTCCGAGATCAAGGATGGCTACCCGGAATTTTCAGACAAGATGTTAAAGAAACTCGGCTGGTGGGATGATTTAACCGCCGATGAGAAAACGGCTGCGGAGGGCAGGAACTGGAAAACCGATTTATCCGGCGGAATTCAACGTGTCGCGATCAGTCACGGTTGTTCTCCATTTGGTAATGCCAAGGCGAGGACGATGGTCTGGACCTTCCCCGACCCTGTACCGATCCATCGGGAGCCGTTGTATACATCGCGACGAGACCTGGTGGATAAATATCCAACCTACGAAGACCGTAAATCCTTCTGGAGATTGCCAACCCGCTATGGCTCGATTCAGGCGAAAGATTATTCGAAGGATTATCCAACTATCCTGACTTCCGGGCGGCTGGTCGAATACGAGGGTGGCGGTGATGAATCCCGATCCAATATCTGGCTGGCCGAACTGCAGCAGGACATGTTCGTCGAGATACATCCTCGAGATGCCAATAATGCTGGCATCAAGGATGGCGACGATGTCTGGGTCGAGAGTGCCGAGCAATCCAGGGTGAAGGTCAAAGCCCAGGTGACTCGACGTGTCGGGTCCGGGGTGGCATTTATGCCATTTCACTTTGCCGGGCATATGCAGGGCGAGGATCGCAGTTCCAGATATCCCGAAGGAGCGGCTCCCTATGTTACAGGAGAGGCGGCAAACACGGCCATGACCTACGGTTATGATTCGGTGACACAAATGCAAGAATCCAAATGCAGCTTGTGCCGCATTACGAAAGCTTAAACAGCGAGGAATTATATAATGGCTAGAATGAAATTCTATTGTGACGCGGAACGCTGTATTGAATGTAATGCCTGTGTAACCGCCTGTAAAAATGAAAATGATGTCCCCTGGGGTGTTAATCGCCGACGAGTGGTGACGATAAAGGATGGTGAGCAGGGAGAGCGGTCGCTTTCGGTAGCTTGTATGCACTGTTCAGACGCACCCTGTGCCGCGGTATGTCCAGTCGATTGCTTTTACACAACCAGTGATGGAGTCGTATTGCACGATAAGGATATCTGTATCGGATGCGGTTATTGCTTTTATGCCTGTCCTTTCGGAGCACCACAATTTCCTGAAGCAGCAGCGTTTTCTTCACGTGGCAAGATGGATAAATGCACCTTCTGTGCCGGTGGTCCGGAAGCGGATAATAGTTCCGATGAGTTCAAGAAATACGGTCGTAACCGGTTGGCAGAAGGTAAACTGCCGCTCTGCGCCGAAATGTGCTCGACCAAGGCGCTATTGGCCGGTGATGCTGCCATTCTTTCCGATATTTATCGAAAGAGAATTATTAACCGGGGCGCCAGTGTACTTAACTGGGGTGTCGCATTCGATAAAGCCAAGTTGGATTCCTAAATATCGTCTAGCAGATGCAAAATGACTGCGAGGGTCTAAGCGGCTGCAAAAACTTTATCCGATACAGGGAAGTATCGGCGGTTTAACAGAGCCTGATATTAAAATCAGAAGTATTGGGTTTTGACTGAGTGATTAATCTCATCCAGTACAGATAATGAGGAACCTGCTTTGAAATTCATATCAGTATTGATGGTTTTATTATGTATATCGCTGCCGCTGGCATCACAGGCTGCGACGGATGATGGTAAAGGCGAACGGGCGGTAATAGTTGACAATCCCGCCAGCGAACTCTGGCGAAATGTCCGCCAAAGAGAGAATCCGCTTGCGGGTACCAGCCAGGTTCAGGGGATAGAAACCAACTACCTGATGAGAGTGTCTGGGGAAGCCTGGCGGCAATACCGGACCCTGACCTTGATTCCTAGGGCAAGTATTGCGATTTTTGTCGCCTTGTTTGTATTATTTCTGTTCTGGTTGCTACGCGGTAGAATGAATCTCGAGGCTGGACGATCCGGCATTAAAATTTTACGCTTTACGCTAAACCAGCGCGTCGCGCACTGGTGTACCGCAATTTTATTTGTCGTGCTGGCGCTGACAGGGTTGATTTTGCTGCTTGGACGCAAGTTATTGATTCCGATGTTTGGATCCGACGGTTTTAGTTACATCGCCATCACCGCAAAAACACTACACAATTATCTGGGTCCTGCCTTCGCCGTGGCATTGATATTCCTGTTTATACTGTTTGTGCGAAATAATATGATATCGCCCAGGATAGACTTACAGTGGATAATGAAACTTGGCGGATTCGGAAAGGCTCATGTCAGTTCTGAACAATACAATGCCGGTGAAAAAGTTTGGTTCTGGATCGCGGTTCTGGTCGGTTCGACTATCGTGGTCAGTGGGATGGTGCTCAACTTTCCTATTTTCGGGCAAACGCGTGAAACCATGGAGTATTACCTGGTAATTCATGGCGTAGCTGCAATCATCATGACGATTGTTTCTTTCGGGCATATTTACCTGGGTACTGCCGGGGTAGAAGCAACTTTCGAAATTATGCAGACTGGATATTGTGATAGTAACTGGGCTAAGGAACATCACGATCTCTGGTATGAAAAAGTCAAGGATGCTGGTGTTGCTGAGTCTGACACGTCAGGGAATTCGACCTCGCCAAAAGGCGCAGGCGATGCGGCGTAACAGACAATGGATGAGGACGAGTTAAACCTTTCAATACGAAAGTTTCTAAAAAAAGTTGGAATTACCTCGCAGCGAGAAATCGAAAAAATCGTACGAGCAGCGGTGGACGAGGGTAAACTGAATGCCAGTGATCTCGTCAATGTATCTGTCACATTACGCATTGATCACCAGGATACCGACCTCGTAATAGATGGTCAGGTAAAGCTTCAATAAAACCAGGTGTGGTGCAGATGGTTCAGGATTCAATAGACCAGGAAGAAGTCGATGCGCGTTATCGAGAGATGATTGATTCATTTATCGATAACGCTAATGAATTGGCTGAACTA
The DNA here is from genome assembly GCA_041821565.1 of Gammaproteobacteria bacterium. GTDB lineage: Bacteria > Pseudomonadota > Gammaproteobacteria. The sequence continues at coordinate 11,322 of JBGUEB010000097.1, forward strand.
AATTCCCCGGAAAATGTTGGTATGGCGCTGCTATTTGCAGCATCTAGATTTAATGCCTTTGTCGTTTCCCAGCATGCTGAGAATATCGATGACTACGAAAAAGATCTGATAAAGGCTCAAGATTTCTTCATGTCGCAATATCAGGAAATGTTAAATGAAAATCTTGAAGATTATAAATCCGCTTATGCGAAGTACTCCAAATTCACCAGGCCTCAATAGCACTTTCTCAATTTCTATCGCTTGCTCCAGTATGATTTCCTTCGCCGGTTAAATTCTGGTTTTCTAAAGTGAACTTTTCTCAGCAAGTCAGGTGAAATTGATATGTGTCAAGTTTGACTGACAGGGATGTCCCATAATAATAAACTTGGGTTATGATTCCGGGCATCAATAAAACCTGGAAAATGGCTATGACTGCATTTCAGATATTGAAAAAATGATCCGTTACCAGGCGGTATCAAAGTGCTGTAAATCTTGAACTGAGAATAAAAATTAGCCTATAAACAGAGGATGAGATTGTGATTAC
>JBGUEB010000098.1:0-11784 GCA_041821565.1 Gammaproteobacteria bacterium
CTAATGGCGCATAGTTATAGCCACCTATACCAGATACCGACCACCGGCTTACGATTTTTTACCGTATACGGACCCTGGGGAAGACCCGATATGTCGCCGATATTATTTGCAAAGGCAATTCTCGCGGGTGAACCAATCAAAGTGTTTAATCATGGAAAACACAGGCGTGATTTCACCTATATCGATGACATTGTCGGCGGTGTTGTACAATGCCTGGATAAAATCCCCACCGGAAATCCTGCCTGGAGCGGTCTCGAACCCGACCCTTCGAGTAGTCGCGCACCCTGGAAAATATACAATATTGGAAATAGCGAACCGGTCGAGTTACTCAGCTACATCGAGTTAATGGAAAAAGCTTTTGGGAAATCAACCGGGAAAGAGCTATTGCCGCTTCAGCCCGGCGATGTCGAGCACACCTACGCGGATATCAGTTCATTGCAAAATGAGATAGGTTATAGCCCCAACACCTCGATAGAGCAGGGCCTGCAGCTTTTCGCAGACTGGTATAGGGAATATTATCAGGATTAGGGTTTGAAAAGCAGTTACCGGGTTATTTCATTTGCCCAGATTGATCTCGCATCAAGCCACTCGACCGCCGGGTGCTCACTCAGCTTTTGCATCAATCTACGAACGAAATCCCAGACTTCCTCGGTTTGTGCCAGTTGGTGCGTCAATATTCCGGTAGGCTCGCTACTCACCTGGCTATTCGCACGTCGAGTAAAGAGGTGATTGCATATATGTGCGATGGCCCTCGATTCTCCTATGAAACCCCGGTCGTGACGCCAGTTGACCGGGTCAAGATGGGTATTAACCTGCAATAAACCTTCAGCGGGGTATGCGCTCGCACGTGCCCACATCGATGATACCCCGCAAAAACCGGCACTCACCAGGGCAGCATAGGTTCGTGGTTCGATACGATTCCAGGGTGGTACCAACACGGGCAAAAACTGATCTGCAAATGCGTCTTGCAGTTTCTGGCAGCCTGTCGCTAATTGTGTTTGAATTTCATCTGTACTGCGTTCGCCACCCACTTCGATTCTTTTCATGCCCTCGGCAGCGTAGCTACTATGTGAGTAGCCGTGTTGAAAAACGGTAAAGTTATTTCGTTCGCGTAAATACCTGGGTAGGGAATTGTGCAGCAGTGACGGAATCGTAGCCAATGCCACCGGAATCTGTAAGTCCTGGCTGAGTGAATTGAGCCGCTTTAATTCTGCTGTTTCCCGGGTCGCGTCGTCGTCGCGCCACCAGAAGGTTGCACTATTGCCGGTATCGGACCACAAATCGAGTTCATCCTGCAGTTTTGCCCAGGCTACGGAGCTGGAAGGGACAGTATCAGACATTGAGCCACTCATGCAGCAAGCCCGCGCTGACATTGGCACCATCCATGCGCATATCAATCGAGGGTTGAGGCATATCTATGGCCAGGTCGACCGCCGTTGCCAGGGACTCGGCTGAGAGTGCATGCTGTTCCAGTGAAATCACGCGATTGTGTTGCTGTAATAGTCTCGTACGTAAGCTTTGCTCAGCTTCATCCGCGTCTGAAAATGGCACCATCACTGCACGAACACCGGTTCTCAATATGTCACAAACGGTGTTATAGCCTGCCTGTGATACCGAAACTGCAGATTGCTTTAGCAGGGCCTGGAAGTCGCTGCGATTACGTTCGACGATGATTCCCGTACCCGCGGCTTTTTGCAATTGCTCGAAACTATGCGCATCGATACCCTGGCCAGCCAGCAATCGCCAGGTATGTCGATTCAATTTTGACAAAGGTCTTGCGTCTATTGCTGTTTTTAATAATTGCAAACTGACGGCACCCCCGCCACCCGAAACCAGTACTTCGTTCTCACTGTCGGGTCGAATTTGTTCGCTATTGGCGGGCTCGCTAATATAACCGGTATAAAAGGTTTTATGTGCTATTTCGCTGGCCAACGAGTAGGTATCACCCAGGGTGGCATATCGTTCATCTCCGTGCACCAGTATTTTGTCGAAATACGACTCGACCAGCTGGTGGATTTCCTGGTCACGCTCCGGCTTGCTCTTGGGTTGTAAAATATCACGAAGTGAAGAGATCACGAGTGGTGACGCAGCCTGTTGTCTGGCAGCCTTCAACAGGGGTAATAATTCAAACCGCATCATACGGCGTCCAAACGGGAAGGTTTCTGTAATTAGTGCGTCTGGTGATAAATCATCGAAAAGTTTGAGTAGCCGGTTGCATCGTTGTTGTTTCCAGTCTGCGTTTATCAAATCCCCAAATTCATCAACGAACTGGTCAAACTGGCCGTCGAGACTACGCATTGGGGGCAGTTGGTGGCAATTAATGCCCTGCAGTGATAAATCCGAAACCGGCATACCACCGGTTACCAGGTTAACCTCGAAATCATGTTTCGCCAATGCATCGGCGAGGAAGGATGTACGCCGCAGGTGCCCGATACCGAGCAGATGCTGGACATAAATCATCACCCGTTTTTTATGCTTTTTACTCAGGCCGTCAAACTTCCGTCGATATAAGGTTCTTCAAGGCGCCGACGAATCAACTCGGCAATTCGCTCCTGACCGTCTAGTAAACCTGCTACCTGATGTGCCGATGGGGGTTTTTGATCGAGAAGCTTGCGCAGGGCAGTTGCCATTACCGCCGGGTCGCGTTCACCATCGGGGTCGAGCATACTGGCCAGGCCAAGCTCGACGGCCCGTCTGGCGCGAATCAACTGTTCCTGCCGTGGTACCGAGCGTGGTACGATTAGTGCGGGTTTATCGAGTGACAGAATTTCACAAAATGTGTTGTAACCGCCCATTGCAACAATTGCGCTGGATCGCTCCATGAGCAGTTCTATGTGGTTATCGAAGCTAATAATGTCGACTTTATCAAGCTTTCCACATCTTTCATGGAATTCATGCTGCTGTGCTGGTTGCATGAAAGGGCCTGTGATAACTATAGCGCGATGGGTAATACTGGGATCGTTTTCATAGGCGGCGATTACCCAATCGACAATTTCTACACCATCACCGCCACCGCCAACCGTGACCAGAATATACGGAGCATCAAGGCCAACCGGTGGCACCCAGTTGGCATCGCCAGGTAGCTCCCGGTCAAGGTATCCGGTGTAAGTAATTTTGTTCTTAACCGCTTTGGATAATCCAATTGATTCGACAGGATTATTCATTTGACTCAGGCCGTAAATCCAGATTTCATGGTATAGCGCTTCGAGCACGGGCACTACATCCTTGCGTTTCCATTCGGCCTTTAAAGACGAAGCCTCGTCCATTACATCACGTAATCCGAGCACATTGATAGTGCCGCGGTCGCGTAACATCTTCAGTGTACTAACCACCTCCCCCTGGAGTCCGGTGGGTTCCTTGTCGACGATAAAAATATCTGGCTTAAAACTTTCTGCGGTGTGGTAAATAATTGATTCGCGCATCGACAGGGTTTGCTCAAGATCAATGTGTAAGCCAAGCGAGGTGTACTCGCCATCCTTTAGCTTGATGATGCCCGGAATACGTACGAAGTCGACCCGCGCCTTGAAGTCAAAACTGCCGATAATCGGTGAACCAGAGAGAATAAGCACCGATATCCCTTTGAAACGGGAGACCAGCGAGTGCGCTATTGAGCGACAGCGCCGCAGGTGCCCTAATCCAAAAGAGTCGTGGCTATAAATTAAAATTCGCGCATGATCGAGGCGTTCAGCCATGCTTTGTTATTCTCAATAGTTTCAATGTCAACTGCAGACTACACTGAATCGAAATTTTACGCACTGTTAATAGAAGTCAGATAAGATATCCTAAGTCCAGCAAACTCTTGACATTTTCTGTTTGACACAGCATCCCAGGCTAGACTCATAATCGAATTCTATGGCTACTACTCCAGCAATCAAACCCCAGCGACATAGTCGAAATGTAAGCAGCATCGCCCTGCCCGAGCGCCTGATAAAGGCGATACGGGACCAACAGGAGCGCAGCGAAGTATTGATCAGCGTGATTCAGCTGACGATTGTTGCCATATTTGGCCTGCTCTACGCGATTTCACCAAAGACATTTTCCGATGACGTCGCCTTTGCACCCGTACCCTGGGTGCTAAGTGCTTATCTGCTGTTTAGTCTGATACGGTTATCGCTGGCAATGAAACGATGTCTTCCGGACTGGATGCTTTATCTTTCTGCAATAGCCGATATCACATTGCTAATGGGACTTATCTGGAGTTTCCATGTGCAATATGAACAACCACCGTCGTTCTATTTGAAGGCACCGACGGTGTTATATGTGTTTATTTTCATTGCCATGCGGGCGCTGCGTTTTGATCCACGGTTTGTCATTGCTACTGGTTTAAGTGCGGTTGCGGGATGGATACTCATGGTTCTCTACGTGATATACAGTGATCCGGCAGACATGATGATTACACGTGATTACGTAGAATACATGACTTCGAATAGCATATTGATCGGTGCCGAGTTTGATAAAGTTATCTCGATATTAATTGTAACCGGGGTGCTTGCGCTAGCCTTGCAGCGCGCCCGCAAACTGCTGGTAGAATCGGTTATAGAAGGCAGCGCAGCGCGCGATTTATCTAAATTCGTGCCGCAAGAGGTGGTGAAACAGGTTATTCATTCTGAAGAAGGTGCGACAACCGGAAAGGGAGAGGTGAATGAGACCACTATCCTGTTTACCGATATCGAAGGATTTACGACGATTAGTGAAACCCTGGCGCCAGAGCAATTGATTGAAGCCTTGAACCAGTATTTTACCTTGATTGCCAAGCCAATAGACGAATGTGGAGGTGTTATCAGCCAGTTTCAGGGTGACGCTGTACTGGCAACGTTTAACGCACCTAAACCCGATCCTGATCATGCCAGCAATGCGGTTAAAGCCGCGCTAAATATCCAAAAGGTACTCGAAGGCAAACTGTTCGGCAATGGTGTTCCATTCAATACGCGTATAGGCATAAATTCAGGCCTGGTCGTCGGCGGGCTAGTGGGGTCCGGAGACCGTGTCGGCTACACTGTCCATGGCGATAACGTTAATTTGACCGCTCGTCTGGAGCAGTTGAACAAGGATTATGGCACCCGCATCATTGTTTCAGAACAAACCCGCGCCCGCATCGAGCCGGGTAAGTATGCATTCAGGGCACTCGGAGAAGTTTCGGTACGAGGTCGTCAGAAACCAGTACAAATTTACACAATCGATAGTTGATTCGTCACGGGCTTGTCAAATCATTCCAGGGTTTTTTTGGCGGGTACCTTCGAATAAGTCGGCCAGGTTCTGGCGGGCCTGGTCCTCGTAATTTTCATAGAAGTAATCACTCTTGAAAAATCTGGGTTGATTTATCAGGTTTTGCTGAAACGCAAATTGTTTTCGATAAAAGTCTTCATCGCTCAGGCTACTCATTTCCTTGCGTAAATTATTGCTATCACGCGAAAACTCGGGCCATGGCAATGCAAAGCTGGATAAATCGATATCGACCATAAATTTGGTGTCGTTGTTGTCGATTTGAGAACCGTCATGCAGGGTAGCCATGATATGTTGGTAGACGGTATTGCGCAGCGAATCATCGAAGCAATCCTGGGTTAGCTCCATAAAAAGATTTGCGCTCAATTGTTCGTTGTCGGCGGCGCCGGGTGCATAGATTACATCGTGAAACCAGATTGCCAGTTCAACCGCTACCGGGTTTTGTAATTGCGCGCTTATCCTGTCGAAGTGGGTGAGGCAATGCTCGATATGATTAAGCGTGTGATAGACACGTTGAGGCTCGCTATAGGAATCTACCAACTGCTGGTGGATAGCAGCGCTATTATCGGTAGACTGGTCGAGCAAGCTCTGGCGCCACAGTAATTGAAATCTATCAATATCGAGTGCGCGAGTCATTGCTGAAACATTCGGCTGGCTTAATTGGCCAGGCCTTGCTGCTGTAATTGTTGTTGCAGTTCTTTGACATGAAAATGCGATTTCGCCAGTTTATCGCTCAATTGTCGCATTACATCGAGTGCCAGCTCGGAATTTTCGCAAAGTAGTTTGAGAAACATTTCGCCACTTATTTTCATTACCTTGAGATCCCCGCTGGCCTTGAGGGTGGAATTTCGAGGAACATTGTTCAGCAGGGCCATTTCACCAAATAACTGGTTCTGTTCCAGCGTTATTGCGACGACTGGCCCCGAGTCGGTGTCGGTGAGGACGTCGACTTTTCCGTCCATAATGACATAGGCGCTATCGGCAAGGTCACCGGTATAAAATATGACTTCGCCATTCTCATAGGTCACCGATTCGCTGGTGAATGCCAGCAATTTCAGTTTCGATGCACCCAGCTTCGTAAACATGGGTATCTTGCGAAGCAGCTCTGTTTCCTCTACAAGATCCAACAGTATGACCTCTAAACTATGCTTAAAAGCAAGATTCGCACGTGATAGGTTTCAATTCAAGCTGTTATAAAGCTTTGTTTAGTTGAATTATGCGTATTTTTCATGTGTTTGGGCGATTTCTGCTTTCCAGACTGGTGCATTATTTGTGGAGACAGGCTGAAATTATGCTTGAATTCGATTCAAAATTAGTCGGTATTATGCGTGCCAGGGTTATAATAAAGATATGAACCAGGACCCGATTAAACTTGTTGCCGAGCTGGCTGCAGTATTGTTAGAGAGAGGTAGGAAGATTGCTACCGTAGAATCCTGCACCGGCGGGTTGATAGCGAAATCCATGACCGATCTTGCCGGTAGTTCGGACTGGTTTGAATGTGGTTTTGTAACCTATAGCAATGCGGCGAAGACCGATATGATCGGCGTGCCTGAATCAGTAATAAATGAATACGGCGCGGTCAGCGAGGCGGTGGCGAACGCAATGGCCAGCGGCGCACTGCGTCATAGTGCTGCCGATTGTTCGATCGCGGTAACCGGGGTCGCAGGACCCGCGGGCGGCAGTCCGGATAAACCGGTCGGAACGGTGTGGATTGCGGTGGCTATTGAAGATCGAACCTTTACGCAGAAGTACCTGTTTGCCGGTGATCGTGATGCAATACGGCAGGCGACCATGCTACAGGCGATACAGAACCTGCTTCAACTTCTAAAAACCCCGTAGCTAGCATATTTCATGAAGCAAGATAAGTAAGCGCGTCATGCCGGGCTTCGCCGGCATAACGAAGTTTTCTATTGCTCGCGTTAAAATTTCTTAATTCGACACAGGTGTGTTTTCAGGTTGGCCTGTTGCGAAAGCGGGTCGAGTGCCGAACCGGTGAGGTGATTCACAGTTGCTGCCGGGTGGTAGGGCTGTTGTTCGTCCCATCCGATTGGAATAAATACGCTTGATGGTCGTATTCCTCGATGTACCCAGGCGCGGGCTTCGATGACACCATTGCTGGTCTCGATAACTATCTTGTCGCCGTCTTCAATATCATGTTTTATGGCTTTATCGGGATGTATTTGGCAATACAATTCGGGCCACATCTCTTGCGCCTGCCAGAAGTAGTGGGTCCAGGAGTGGAAGTGTGGTGCGGGTGGCCGACCGCTGACCAGTTCTGTGTCAAATACCGGTCCGGGTGATAGCTGTTCAGTTTTGGATGTTTCCGGGTACTTTATACTGGCCGGGTGAACCAAAACGTCAATGTCGAAAAACGGTGATATTTTAGTCTGTTCCGAAGTTTGCAAATACGGCAGATCAACCAGTTGGTGCTTCTCGCTATAAAATTCGGGTAATGCCGAAAATCCCAGTTCGGAGAATTTTTGCTCGAGGACTTCAGTCCAGAATTCGAGTTTTCCACTCGGTGTGGGGTAAGCATTATCTGAGCCGGGGTTGGTTTTTGCGCGCTGGGTAATATACAGAGGGTCGAGGTCATCGACTGGATTCTCGCGTAAAGGGATGCGTATGGTTCGATTTGGCAAAGCCGTCAGGCGTTCGGTTGTTACCCCGCTAATATCGGGGGTCGCCGGAACCAGGACCTCGTCCCACAGGGTTCGCGGATTGTCATACTCGGGTTTAAGTATATCGTCAAAACCGAATCGTTTGCCAAGTTCGATCCAGAACCAGTGATCCGATTTTGCCTCTCCGGGAGGATCGATGAAGCGATCGTTCCAGACGATGCGCCGGTCTTCCGCAAAGCGAGTGGTACCCCCTTTTTCAATACCACTGGCCATGGGCAGAACATAATCGGCGTAGGCAGAAGTTTCATTTTTGAAAAGCTCCATATGAACCAGCAGGTCGAGCGATTCTATCGCCGCACGCACCTTGCCCTGATTTGGCCATTGGCCGAGTGGGTTGTTACCGGCAATCAAAGCCCTGATAGGGTAGGGTTTAGCGGTAGTCATCGCATCAAGCCAGTCGACCGGATTCTTACCGATGGCTGGCTTGCAGAATGGTTTACGATCAGGCGGCATTTTCGGCAATTGCCAGTCGAGTTCTGAAGAGAAATTAAAAAAGCCGCCGCGCTTGCGCCCCCAGTTTCCGGTAATCGCGGCGAGAAACATGAAAACCCGGTTGGTTTGCAGGGCATTGGTGTGCTGGTTGATGCCGCGGCTGAGGAAAATCATACTGCCATCGGCCGCTGCGATTGCCTCTGCCAGGTCGATAATCTGCTGCGCCTGCAAGTCAGTCGCCACGGCTGCCCATTCGACCGTGTATTCTTTATCGCGAATAAAATCACGCCAGATCTGCCAGCCTTCGACCCATTGTTCACAGAATTCAATATCAGCCAGGTTGTGGTCGAACAGGTAATGGATAATGCCCAGGCCCAGTGCCATGTCGGTACCCGAGCGAATCGCGAGCCATGCGTCGGCCTTGCTCGCGGTGACGGTTAAGCGCGGATCGACAACTATCATCTGCGCCTTATTGCGCATGCGCCAGTCGTTCAACAGGCCAAAATTGACCGGGCGTGTTTCGGCCTGGTTGTCGCCGACATAGACGTAGAGTTCGGCGCTACCGATGTCGTCTTCGGTATACACGTTTGCGATATGACCCATGCCCTGTACCAGCTCGAGCGCCATGCCCTTGGAAAGACTGCAAAATGGTTCGGTGGAGGCGACATTTAGCGTACCCCAGAGACGCGAAAACATGGGGACCGCGCCGATGATGTTTAATACGCCAGTACGTGTGCCTGCCTGGATGGCGAGTGATTCGGTACCGTACTGTTCGCGTATGGTAGACAGCTTTTCGGCGATTTCATCGATAGCCTGCTGCCAGCTTATCGGCTCGAATTTGCCGCTACCACGTTTCCCTACTCGTTTTAATGGCTGCACCAGACGATGCGGATTGTTGTACATCTGCAAGGTCATTTGTGACTTTGGGCAAATCCGACCCTCGAATACCGGATCTTCGGTGTTGCCGTAAATATTGACGACCTGATTGCCACGCAGATGATATTTGATCGGGCATGCGTTGAAGCAGATATTGCAGCCACCGGCTACAATTCGCTCCGGCAGTCCGGCTGCACTAGATTTTTCGAGCTTGTTGTAGGAGCCGCGTGCTACTTCAGGCGGCAGTTTGGCGCGGACCTTATTATCGAGCATTAGCGCCGGTGTGCGACGACTCGGGCCCGATAGATTCGGTTGGCCCATATCACGCAGTCGTTTCAGGTAGATGGTTGCCGGATTTTGCAAAAAATGGTCGGTATCGAGCAATTCGCGGGTATCCTTCTGAGCCTGCTGCAACAGGTCATTCCTTTCACCGTAACTGATTGCGCGCGTAGGGCAAACGTGGGCACAGGCCGGGCCCTGGCCGTTGGCGCGTCGGTCTGCGCAAAGATCACATTTAACCGCATGGTGCTTGTCAGCATTATAGCCAATCGCGCCGTAGGGGCAGGACAGTGCGCATTCTCCGCAACCCGTACAGCGGTTTTCGTTGATCGAAACCACCCCGGTTACGGGATCCATGACGATCGCTTTCGGGTGCACCGGGCAGGCGCGTAAGCAGGCGGGACGCTCGCATTGCTGGCAGGTCACGGTGAGGAAATCAAGTCGTGGCAATACTTCGCTATCGAGCAAAGATTCCGGTTCGCTGAACCACATGACTCGATTGCGGTAGGCCTGTGGGCCAAGCGCGTTGGTTTGCTTGCAGGCGGCTTCACAACTCTTGCAGCCAGTGCAGCGTTCGAGGTCGATCATCAGTGCCAGTCGAGTCACTTATCTTCCCCAGGCGGTGATGTACCACCAGTTGATTTCACCGTCACCGGCGGCGTATCCGGCGAAAAACAGCACGACGATAATATGCGCCAGCAATCCACCATAAAACAGAACTGCGACTGCCATATGAACTCGCCGCGACCAGCCGCGAATCCTGCCCGCAGCCTGCCTCGCACCGACCATGCGGACTTCACTGTCGATTAGGAGCTGATAACGAAAACTTAACCATGGGTGTCTCAACCAGTGCCTGAGTGTCGGTGAAAATAATGCCTCGGACGCCTCGCTGTCGAGCCGTTGCAACAATACAGTTTTTCTCTCAATAACGTTTCCAAGCTCGATTTTATTCAACGTGGTTGGGGTCGAAAACCCCAGCCCCATGCTATTGCGTGCGAACAAGTGGGCGAAGGACCGGGAGACCATCGTGCGTAACACTGTCCCCTGTATCAATAGAAACAACATCAGCAATAACACCAGGCCAGGCGGTGAAAGCCAGTTACCACCCGCGGCATGTAGTAAGATCAGACAGGCGCCCAGCGTAGCGCCGAATACATGTGTGACAAACCAGAAGGGCGGACTATCGCTATATCCGGAACGCTTCAGGAGAGAAAAAAACAGCGGTGCCAGCAGCAGGCAAACCCCGATTGCTGCCGACCACTGTGCGATCGGCGAGCCGGGCTTTTGCTGGTTGAGCAATACCAGGCTGAGCAGTAACACAACGGCCGCAAGGGCGAGCAGGATATAAAGCCCACGATTGGGTAAATCGAGTCGTGACTGGGTGTTCAAGGGCCTATTGGTGTACCGGGTTGGTGAAGTCTTATTGTATCGTCACATGCTATATATCTTGTTCGCAATTCTCAAACGAATTTAATTTGAAATGGAAGCAAGATTATTTTATGTGGCTCATCCTATGAGCTAGTTGCACTTTATAATGTTCCTAATAGACTGAAAGATGCAAGTTTACAGGGTTGGAAATTTTTAAAAAGTTCTCTTTATGTTCTCGTTAGTCTGTGGGATAATTTGCAGCGATTACAATCATGAATTCACCAATACAGGTAAATATTATATGGACGACAACAAGAAAAAGGCACTCATCGCAGCACTCGGACAAATCGAGAAGCAGTTTGGCAAGGGATCCGTCATGCGTATGGGCGATGGTGGTGTAGACACGACCATCGGCGTGGTTTCGACCGGGTCGCTATCGCTCGATTTGGCATTGGGTGTAGGTGGTTTACCGCGCGGCAGGGTGATAGAAATTTATGGGCCAGAATCGTCGGGCAAAACCACGATGGCCTTGCAGGTGGTAGCCGAGGCTCAGAAAGCCGGTGGAGCTGCCGCATTTATCGATGCGGAACACGCGCTTGATCCGGGTTATGCCGGCAAGCTTGGAGTTGATATCGATGAATTGCTGGTTTCACAGCCTGATACCGGAGAGCAGGCGCTGGAAATAACCGACATGCTGGTGCGTTCCGGTTCCATTGACATCGTGGTGGTGGACTCGGTCGCAGCCCTGACACCGAAGGCTGAAATTGAAGGCGACATGGGTGATTCGCACATGGGCCTGCAGGCACGGTTGATGTCACAGGCATTGCGCAAGCTGACCGGTAATATCCAGCGCTCCAATACCATGGTGATTTTTATTAACCAGATTCGCATGAAGATCGGTGTGATGTTCGGCAATCCTGAAACGACC
>JBGUEB010000099.1:0-11776 GCA_041821565.1 Gammaproteobacteria bacterium
GGTTACCAGTTGCTGTCGATATACGATTCGATATGCCGGGTTGGCGAAGACCATGGTTTGCGTGACTTTGGCGGTTATGCCTTTAATTCGATGCGTATGGAAAAGATGTACCGCGCTTATGGTGGGGAATTCACCGAGGAAATCAGCGCTGTCGAGGCCGGCATGGAACGTTTCATCGATACCAGCCGTGACTTTATCGGTTGTGAAAGCATCAAGCAGCGCCAGGGCGAAGGCGGCAGCATCCAGCTCGCCTATTTGCTCTTCGACGACGATATAGCCTGCGAGTGTTTTGGCAATGAAGCGGTATACCATAACGGCGATTTAATAGGCCTCACCACCAGTGGTGCTTTCGGGCATAGAATCGGTAAAAGCCTGGCCTTTGCCTACCTGAAGCCTGAATTAATCAAGCAGGGGCTCGAAGTTACCATCGACACCTCGGTTGGTAGTCGCGCCGCGCATATCGAAATGGATGCGACTTACGATGCCTCCAATGAAAAGCTCAGGGCTTAACCACCCTTACAGCCAGAGACTGCTTCAGTTTCCGGTGACTAATCGAGAAGCCTTGATGTATCATGGCCTGAGCGTTATTAACTCGAGGCTGAAAAGGGCCACCGCAGCACCGATAAGAGCAAACAAGTGAATATAATGAAGACCGTAGATTTTATAAGAATGGAAGATGGCACCAGAGAAGAGTATGAATTTCTCGACGAGCTCGAAGAAGAATATCGAACAGGGCTTGCCGACAAGCTATTACTGGCGCTAAGACAGCTCGAACACAGCCTTTCTGGCTATAAAATCACTCGTCTCGATCATGCATTACAGGGCGCAACACGCGCTTATCGCGCCAACGAATCCGAGGAAATGATCCTCACAATTCTATTACACGATATAGGTGACGAACTCGCGCCCTACTCGCATAGTGAATTGGCGGCGGCAATTCTGAGGCCCTTCGTATCGGAAAAGCTTTACTGGATCGTTAAGCATCACGGTCTGTTCCAGATGTATTATTACGCGCATTTCTGTGGTGGTGATCGCAACGCCAGGGACAGGTTCAAGGACCACGAGTGGTACCAGGATGCAATCGATTTCTGCGCAAACTACGACCAGAACTGCTTCGATCCGGACTATGATTCCAAACCGCTGGAGTTTTTCGAAGCGCTGCTTCGTAAAATGGTGGCAGCACCGAAGCAGGACGACGAGGAACATGCAGCACGTTACGGTACGGCCTAGAAAGCTGATTACAATGAGATAGTTGGATCGATCGATGCTGATGCCACTAATACGGTAAACTACCGGCTAAATAGCCATTTAATACAGGAGTAGCCACTTGGATCGCTATAAAAAACTGATGCAACGCATCAACAATGGCGAACACATATTGATCGATGGCGCTACCGGGACCGAGGTGGAACGGCGCGGGGTGCCGCAGCTCGATAATGCCTGGAACGGCGGCGGCGCCCTGACCCACCCTGAAATCGTGCAGCAAATACACGAAGACTATATTCGCCATGGTGCCGAAATCATCATCTCGAATACATTCGCGAATACCAAACAGGCGATGCACGATGCCAACCTGGAAGATCAATTTGAATTTCTCAATCGGCGCGGGGTTGAGCTGGCGATCGAAGCCCGTGACCGCATGCAAAAACCAGATGTCCTGGTTGCCGGCGGTATTTCCTACTGGTCATGGACCTCGCAGCATCCCTCGCTCGAGGAGCTGTACGAAAGCGTTTCACAACAGGCCGACATTATGGCGGCTGCCGGGGCTGACCTGTTGATGCTGGAAATGATGATCGAGATCGATCGAATGCTGGTAACGCTCGAATCCGCGCAGACTGCCGGCTTACCCGTTTGGGTAGGTGTAACCTGTGAACCGAATGCCGAGGGCGTCATGTGTTTGCGTAACGGTGATAGCTTGATCGATGCACTTGATTCACTTCAGAATCGAGATGTTGCGCTCGTCAGTATCATGCATACCGAAGTAGAATTCGTGGATGCCTGCCTCGACATCATGCAAAATCACTGGTCGGGTGCTATCGGCGTCTATGCGCACTCTGGCCGCTCTCATGAGTCCGACGGTACATGGACTTATAACGACAACATTTCACCCGAAGACTATGCCGCTGCCTCTGATCGCTGGCTGAAACACGGCGCGCAGGTGATCGGCGGATGTTGTGGAATTGGCCCAAGGTACATCAAGGAAATTCACCAGCACTGGGCATGACGCGATAATTGACCCTGATCAAGAACTTTTCACGGCGATAATGTTGTAATCACTGTGACCGATAGATCAGGGGATTATTATGTTTACTTCAATTGTCGTCGCTTTCGATGGATCACCACATGCAACCAGGGCGCTGGAGGCTGCTGCCAGTCTTGCCGTAGAAAACAAGGCCCCGCTGGGCATTATCCATGTTGTCGAACCGGGCCACATGGCCATACCCGATGATGTGCAACGAATGACCGAGGTTGAGCACGTTATCAAGCCGGCACCGAAATTATTAGTCAACCTGGAAAATGCGCCGGCAGAAGTGGTTAGCTCATTGACAAAAGCCGCCGCGGAATCGCAACGAGTTGCTTTCCAACTCGGAGATTATATTGTTAAACTGGCAAAGGATGAGGCCAGCAAGGCTGGCGTGGAGGACATTGTTACCGAGGTTTTAGTCGGTAACCCGACCGAGGAGATACTCAGTTTTGCGAGGTCACGCAAAGCTGATTTAATCGTCATCGGTAGTCGTGGTTTTGGCAAGCTCAAGAGCCTGTTACTGGGAAGCACTTCGCACAAGGTAACCCAGCACGCCGAGTGTAGCTGCCTGACGGTTAAGTAGATTATAAGATATGGGTTGAAGCCTGGTTATGAAACAAAAACGAACGAAACTATTTGTCATCATTGATCCCGAAAGCACGCACCAGGTTGCGCTCGTAAAAGCTTTACTGATCGCCAAACTGGGAAATTGTCATATTCATGCCTTCATGTGTGTTTATGCCGACATTAAAGACCATCCTGAAGCCTCGTCACGTAAAGGTTTGAAACACCGTACCCTGGAGGATGCAGAAGCCCGCCTTATGGAGTTAATGAAACCCTGTGATTTATGCGATGTGCCCTTTACTACCGAATTGCTATGGAATAGTCGATGGTATGAAATGGCGTTGCACTCAGTCGCAAAATCCGGTTGTGACCTGGTGATAAAGTCGAGCATTCATCATAACAAGGCAAAGCGTTTTTTCAGTAAGACATCTGACTACACACTGATGCGCTATTGCGCTTGCCCGATACTGTTTACCCATCAATCGCAGGAATGGGGTTCCGATAAAATTCTGGCCTGTGTTGATCTCGAATCCGATGACCCGCAACACACGCGCCTGAATAGTGCCATTATCAGAAATGCCAGGGCTGTCGCCGAAATTATGGGCATGGATTTATGCATTGCCTCGGTTTATAAAAAGGCCATTGACGGCTCCAGGTTTCCGATGAAAGTTGACGCATCGCACGACATCGATAAAGAGCTTGCCAAGCTCTATGGCGTCGACCCCGAAAAAATTTACTTACGCCAGGGTGCCGTTAATGAAACTCTCGTCGATATATGTAAGGAAATAGACCCCAGTATCTTGTTAATCGGATCAATCGCCCGCACCGGTATCAGTGGCAAGTTAATTGGCAACACCGCCGAAAAATTACTCGATGCTGTTGACGCCGATGTGCTGACTGTTAACTGATATTGGTGGCCCATGAGACCAGTCTCCTGGTTGAGATCATCCGCGCCTGTAATCCTTCTTCCGAAAATTGCTGTTAAGAAATGCTGTTATTTGTAGGAATTAAAACCCTATGAAATTTCAGCTTCAAATTTATGGTGCTGCCGGGCATGTAACTGGATCACTTTATGTGATTCGTACAGCGCAGCATACGTTATTACTGGAATGTGGTCTGGTTCAGGGTGGCCGAGCGGAGGAAAAGCATAACCGTGACCCTTTGCCAGTGCCGATCAATGAAATTGACGCGGTAATCTTAAGCCACGCACACATCGACCACTCCGGGCGAGTGCCTCTACTGGTGCGGCGTGGCTATAAGGGGCCCATCTACACCCAGCACGCAACCCGTGCGCTTTGTGCCATCATGCTGCCCGACTCCGGTTATCTCAATGAGAAGGATGCCGAATGGGAAAACAGAAAGCGAGACAAGAAAGGCCAGCAACCGATCCAGCCCCTCTACACCCGGGCCGATGCCGAAGCCTGCATGAGCCAGTTTCAGAGCGTTGGTTACCACGAAGATATCGAGGTTGTTGCCGGGCTTACACTGCGCTTTCATGATGCCGGCCACATTCTCGGCTCTGCGATCGTCGAACTCATCTACAGGGAACAGGATGAAACCCGGACGCTGGTATTCAGTGGTGACCTCGGTTATAGCGGTGCACCGGTAATGGAACCGCCAGAACGTCTTCTCCATGCTGATACGGTATTGATGGAAAGCACTTACGGTGATCGCTTACACCGCGATTTTGCCGAAACCATGAAAGAACTGGCCGATGTTTTCGAGTCAGCACGTGCAGGCCAGGGAAATGTTCTTATCCCAGCATTTACGGTTGGCCGAACCCAGGACCTGCTCTACCTGATGGCCGAGAATTATGACGAGTGGGGCCTTCATGGCTGGCAGATTTATCTCGACAGTCCGATGGCAATCGCGGCAACTAAAGCCTATTCCCGCTACCGACACCTGTATGGCGCCCGGTTATTCGGACCCGATTCGAACCTTCCTGACCTGGACAACTTTCATGAGACCGAATCAACCGAAGAATCGATGATGATTAATTCGATAAAATCCGGCGCTATTATTATCGCCGGCAGTGGCATGTGTAGCGGCGGGCGAATTCATCACCATCTCAAGAACAATATCTGGCGCCCCGAATGTCACCTCGTGATCGTCGGCTACCAGGCTTATGGGACACTCGGTAGACGTATCGTCGACGGCGTCAAAAGGGTCAAATTGTGGGGGGATTTTTATCCGGTACGCGCCCAGGTTCATACCATCGGTGGCCTTTCCGCCCATGCCGATCAAAGCGACCTGGTGAACTGGTATGACGCTTTCGAAAACAGGCCTCCAGTTTACCTGGTGCATGGTGAAGATCGTGCACAGCAGGCACTAGTAGCGAAGCTGAAAGACGACCTGGACGCCCCTGCTTCGATTGCTGCCTATGAGCAAACCATAGATATTTAACTATCGAAATTAATCAGAGATTCCCTGGCATGATAAACAAAACCGAATCTGGCATCCCATCACCACCAGATCCTGCGCAACGCACCGAACCGCTCCCCTGGCAAGAAGTCAAATCACACAAAGATGATCCCGGGGCACTTCAAAGGGTCGAAGAACTACTTCATAGTGATACCTATCGGCGCGCGGATCTCGATCTCGGATTCCTCGATAACGATGATTTGCGTGGAGTCCGCCTGCAACTCGACTACCGGAAACCAGAGTTACATCTGCACAACCATGGTATAGAGCATACTATCGTTGTATTTGGCGGTACCCGAATTTTAGAATCTGGCGCCGCAAAACGTAATCTCGAAGCGTTAAAGTCCACACTTGAGCATGATCCCGATAATCCTGCCCTGCCCAAACGCATCAAGATCGCCGAGCGTGTCCTCGCAAAAAGTGTCTATTACGATATCGCACGGGAGTTCGGCGCTATCGTCGGTCGCTCTGGAACCGGGCCCGACGATTGCCGTGTTACCTTGATGACTGGCGGCGGCCCGGGCATGATGGAGGCGGCGAATCGTGGTGCATTTGATGTCGGCGCAAAAAGCATTGGCCTTAATATCACCCTGCCACATGAGCAATACCCGAATCCGTACATATCCAAAGATCTGTGTTTTAGCGTTCGCTATTTCGCCATTCGCAAATTACATTTTTTACTGCGAGCAAAGGCCCTGGTCGTATTTCCAGGTGGTTTCGGCACCCTGGACGAGCTCTTCGAAACCCTGAACCTGGTACAAAGCCGAAAAATACTACCCTTGCCGGTCATCCTGGTTGGCGAGGCATACTGGAAACAGGTATTTGATCCGGACTTTTTAGTGAATGAAGGTGTTATCGACCCCGAAGACCGGGAGTTGTTCTGGTTTGCAGAGACAGCTCCGGATATCTGGGAACAGATCTGTCAGTGGCACGACAAGGCTGGAAGCCCCTTGATAGTCGACCCAGAAGACTGAATGAAGGCAACGTCTCCAGAAAGTACAAGCAGCGAACCGATCTGGACTCTTGGTATTGATGAATCACTGGCGCAGTTTTCAGTTGACTCGACCCAGGGTTTAGCCTCGCAGGATGCGCGTCGTCGACAGCTTCAATACGGTCGAAATCAGTTGCAAGCCGCACAGCGCCGCTCGCTCCTTTCAATCGTCGTTGATCAGTTCAAAAACATCGTAATACTGTTACTTGCGGCAGCGGGCACGCTGGCATTTTTGTTTGGCGATCACACCGAAGGATTGGCCATCTTCGCCGTTATCGGTATCAACAGCATAATCGGCTTCCTCACGGAGTGGCGTGCGATTCGTTCGATGGAGGCATTAAAGGACCTTGGCCGGGTCAACACCGTGGTGATACGCGACGGTGTTATGCAGCAAATCCCTGCCGACGATCTGGTGCCGGGCGATATCGTTATATTTGAAGGTGGTGATATCGTCACGGCTGATATTCGACTAATCGAGGCAGCGAAGTTGCAAGCTGATGAGTCGACACTGACCGGAGAGTCACTGCCTATATCCAAACAGATAGAAGTGCTAGCGCTCGAGACTCCGATGATGGAGCGCAGCAACATGGTATTCAAGGGTACGGCAATCACCCGTGGCACTGCTAAAGGCATGGTTTCTGGCACGGGTTTGAATACTGAACTTGGCCGTATTTCCGAGTTGGTAAGCGAAGCAGAGTCTCAGCAAACACCACTCGAAAAGCGACTTAACGCGCTTGGTGGACGCCTGGCAGGGGTCGTTCTTGTCATCGCCAGCCTTATTGCTATTGCCGGAATTCTTGCCGGCCGAGATACCTATCTCGCTATCGAGGTTGCAGTCGCGCTGGCGGTTGCAGCGATTCCTGAAGGCTTGCCAATCGTTGCCACTATAGCGCTTGCCCGTGGTATGTGGCGTATGGCAAAACGCAATGCTCTGATCGCCAGGCTTTCCGCCGTAGAAACCCTGGGCGCGACCAGTGTAATTCTGACTGACAAGACCGGGACACTGACCGAAAACCGCATGGAGGTAACCGAGATAAGGCTGCCGGGGGCCGACATTACCACCAATGCCATGGAAGCACAGGATGCGGGCACAAAGTCTTTGCTCGATGATCTGCTAATCACAGCGGTCCTGTGCAACAACGCTTCGGTGCAGGAAACGCCTGACGGCGATATGCATGCCGTAGGCGACCCGACCGAACTTGCATTGCTCGTTGCAGCCCTGCAGCGTGGTAAGCGACGCGAGGACCTGGTCGAGGCTACACCCGAGATCGATGAGGTGCCTTTCAATCCTGACACCAAGCTCATGGCGACATTCCACCGTAATAATGCCGAAGTGCTGGTAGCGGTAAAAGGTGCACCCGAATCAGTTGTGCCGATATGCCAGCACCTGCGAACGCGCGACGGTGATGTTCCGTTAACGGCACAGGAAAGAATTAAATGGCTAGAGTGTGCCAGCGAATTGGGCAATCGAGGCCTACGCACTCTTGCAATCGCAAACAAAACAACGTCTGACGCTGGCGAAGAACCTTATGCTGACCTGGTACTACTCGGCATCGCTGGCCTCGAAGATCCGCCACGCGACGGCGTAAAATCAGCTATAGATCGCTGCCACAGCGCTGGCATTTCAATTGTCATGGTGACCGGCGATCACCTCGCAACCGCTCGTAATATTGCAGGCGAGACCGGTATCATCGATAGCACCTCCGATCCAGGCAGATTCGTCAACGGCACTGATCTTGACGACCTGCTCGGGCTTCAGGACCCTGACAGCCTGCTTTCAGCACGGGTGATTTCGCGCGCGACACCTGAGCAAAAACTGAATCTAATCGACTTCTATCAAAAACAGGGATATGTCGTCGCCATGACAGGTGACGGTGTAAACGATGCACCCGCACTGAAGAAAGCCGATATTGGTGTTGCCATGGGAATTCGTGGTACCGCGGTGGCCAAAGAGGCGGCGCACATGGTGCTGCAAGACGACGAACTTGGAACCATCGTCGAGGCGGTAGGCCAGGGAAGGACTATTTATGAAAATATTCGAAAATTCGTTGTTTACCTGATGTCCTGTAATATAAGTGAATTACTAGTAGTCAGCCTCGCAACGGTCGCCGGTGCACCCCTACCGTTATTACCATTACAGATACTGTTTTTGAACCTCGTTACTGACGTCTTCCCTGCTTTGGCGCTCGGCGTTGGCGAAGGTTCAACCTCGTTGATGAAAAGCAAACCCCGGCCAGCGAGTGAATCGCTGTTGACTCGATCCCTGTGGATACGTATTGGATTACAGGGCAGCGTTATCTCTGTTACTGTGCTGTCGGCGATGGCTATTGCGGTATTTTACCTGCATTTTGATGCCGATCGGGCGGTGACCGTATCCTTTTGCACGCTGGCATTCGCGCAACTGTGGCATGTATTTAATATGCGCGGCAATATCTCACATATCATCAGCAACGAAATTACCAGAAACATCTGGGTCTGGATCGCTATCGTATTTTGTACTGGACTGATACTAAGCGCGATCTACTCACCACTAGCGAGTCAATTATTGAAGCTGACCGACCCGCAAATCGAGGGCTGGCTTGTTATAGTGCCTATGAGCCTGATACCACTATTTCTAGGCCCGCTTGTGCGTCATGTTGCCGAGCACAAACTTGACGATACCCAGAGCTAGCAGTCATATGCAGCACCAGATTCGGGAGAGTAGCTCGTTATTTCAAAGAGACCTTGTCTAAAAATAACCACAGCATCCTTGATGTGTATCAATACCAGGTTAGTTTTAGTTCTATATATTGTAATGAGAAATGATTTAACGAGGGAAATATGATGGGAAACACATGGATTTTAGTAGCTGATAGCAGTCGTGCGCGTGTCTTTGTCGTCGATTCACTGACTTCCCCATTGACCGAGTTTCGCACCCTGGTTAATCCTGCAGGCAGGCAACATGAGCAGGATATAACTTCCGACCTGCCCGGCAGCCAGGCCGGCCAGGACGGACGACATCATGCGGTTAGCAGTGAAACGGACCCTAAAAAGACCGAGGCGATAAAATTTGCCAAAACAATTTCAGAGTATCTGGAAGAATCCATTAATAAACATGCCTACACTCGTCTCGTCGTGGTTGCCGCACCCGCGTTTCTCGGCCTGTTACGTGAACATATGAGACCGGAATCATTAAAACGTGTCACATTGGAACTGGATAAAGACCTGACCCAGCATAGTACGGATGATATCCGTCAGCACCTGCCGAAGAGATTACCCGATACGGCCAGCTAAGCCTGAGAGAATCGATGGAGTTTGACTGTACTGACGATTGCCAGGTTACCCCTGGAACTACCAACCCGAACTACCAGCCCTCTGCGCCGATCAGGGGCACGAAGCGGACATACTCCAGGTTCTCGGATCTAAACTCGGAATCTGATACCCGAGTGACGCGTAGCAATTCCTGATTGTACATGTCAGCGCCGACCGGGATAACCAGGCGGCCCCCTGCCTTCAACTGGTTCTTAAGTGACTCGGGAACTTCCGGCCCTCCCGCGGTGACCACGATAGCGTCATAGGGCGCCTGCTGCGGCCAGCCGAGGGTACCGTCACCCTCGATAACCTGGACATTATCGTAACCGATCTCCTCCAGTACGGTTTTCGCTTTCTGTGCCAGCTGACCGATACGCTCGATAGTGTAGACCTGGCCCGCAATCTCAGCCAGTACTGCTGCCGCATATCCCGAACCCGTACCAATCTCCAGCACCTTTTCACCACCGTACAGGCATAGCGCCTCCACCATCAATGCGACAATATAGGGTTGTGAAATGGTCTGGCCCTCGCCAATCGATAAGGGCCCGTCAGCGTAGGCTAAATCGCGTAGGGGCTCAGGCACGAATAGCTCACGAGGCACCCGCCGCATCGCATCCAGAACCAGTTTCGAACCCACACCGCGCGATGCGACCTGCTGTTCAACCATTCTCGTACGAGCCCGTGCGTTATCGTCCAACTTGAATTCTCTCCACTATAAAAATTGTATAGTCAGATTACCTGAGAATGACCAGGGACTCGTTGACGCAGATCAAGGATTTACCGGTATTAGCATCACTACTGCCCACAACTTTTCATAATTCCAGACTCCTTTGAAGATAATTATTCGGTACGTCCATAAGCCAGTTGATTTCTGTTAAATAACCTTTATTCCTGCCCCTGCTCAGGTAGACTTACGACTTTATTTTCTCGTGTCCATACCATGCAATCAGTCAACGGAATTATCAGTCATTTCGCTAATCCGGCCGCCGTTTCCGCGGGGTCTTATCCAGAGCATTTGAAGGCAATCGCCAGCCTGGAGAAGTCGCATGCCGCTATCGACGTCATTTCTCAATGGCCAGGCTATAGTGCTACCCCACTCTACTCGCTCGATCAGCTGGCGAAGGATATCGGCGCTGCGAAGATCTGGTACAAGGATGAGTCACAACGCTTTCATTTGAAAAGTTTCAAGGCACTCGGTGGCGCCTACGCGGTGGCGCGCCAGTTACAGGCCAGGGTAGCCGAGGTGAGGGGTGAAGTACCGAGCATCCAGGACTTACTCGATCACAGGTTCGACGATATCCTGCGCCAGTTAGTGATTACTTGTGCGACTGATGGTAATCATGGACGCTCGGTAGCCTGGGGTTGCCAGATGTTTGGTTGCCAGTGCGTGATTTATATTCATCGCGATGTATCCGTTGGGCGTGCGCAGGCCATGGAAGCATTTGGGGCAAAAGTCATCCGCATTACCGGTAACTATGATGAATCGGTGAAACAGGCCGATAGCGATGCCAGGGAGTTCGGACGTATCATCGTGTCTGATACCAGTTACGCTGGTTACATGGAAATCCCGAAGGACGTGGCGCTGGGTTATACGGTTTTACTGTCCGAGTCGATAAGGCAAATGGGCGAAGATATACCGACTCATGTTTTCATCCAGGGCGGTGTCGGTGGCCTGGCATCGGCAGTTTGTGCTTATTTCTGGGAGCTCTGGGGTGAACGACGCCCCCGTTTTATTATTGTCGAACCTGAAAATGCCAATTGTTTACAGGAAAGTGCGCGTGCCGGGACTCCAGTGACAGTCGAGGGTGATCTCGATACCCTGATGGCGGGACTCGCCTGTGGTGAAGTGTCAGCACTGGCCTGGGAAATACTGAGTATCGGCGCGAATGACTTCCTCACCGTGAATGAGGAAGCTGTGCCTTTGACCATGCAACTACTGGCACGGGGCTTTGAAGGCGATCCAGCAATTGAAGCGGGTGAATCGGCCGTTGCCGGACTGGCGGCTCTAATTAGCGCACAAAATAATCCGGAGTATGCACAAGCGCTTGGTCTAGATGAAAACAGCCGGATATATGTAATCGGTACCGAAGGCGCATCCGACCCTGAACTCTACCAACAACTGATTTCAGCAAAATAGTAAATTAAGGAAACTCTGCAAAAGGCAGAGTTTCGGCGGTACAAGGAAGTGCCGCCATTATCAATAACTCTTAAGTTATTGATAATGTGAGATAAATAAAAATCACACTTTTTATTTATCGTGCTCT
>JBGUEB010000100.1:0-11575 GCA_041821565.1 Gammaproteobacteria bacterium
GGCAGCCCTGAAACGACTCGCTAGCCTGGTTCGATTTCTGGTTGACCGTGTTTATCAGTATGGTGCTCTGGATGTTAAAGACCGGGTCCGAACGGAGGTCCTGCGTCTTGCCCGTGAGAGTATGTCAGGCGACGATAGCGCAACCATTCAGCATTTCCCAACCCACAGCGAGATTGCCAACCAGGTTGATACCCACCGGGAAGCCGTAACCAGGGAATTGAATGAACTTTCGCGTATGGGGCTCATTGAACAGAACCAACGTGTCGTCACAGTTAAAGCGGTATCCCATTTAGAGGAACTGCTGCCGGAAGATATTTAGCTCGAATCCTGACTTACCGGCACACCCAATCCAGGTTTGTTACATCAGGGAAGATATAATAAACATGAAAATGGCCGCTATTAGCCATGCACAGACAATATCCTGAAATTCGATTTTGTAGTCTTTAGGATTATAACCACCCATTGTAATCTCCCTTTAAGAAACTTGATTCACTGAACAACTACTGCTCAGCCAGGGAGATAATTCTTTCACAACGGTAGTTGCAAGGATGTGGTATACGCCACTATCAAGCTGTGGGAAAACCCACAACCCTCGTTGGCGCCCATAAGAGGGTGAGCAGGAAACAGAAAACGCAGAGAATTACTGGGGGTCAGGTCTTGTTTCTTGCTAAATTTTAAAATGGTTCGAAAAACTCATTAAGTAGGGATCGCAAAGTTTTCTGCTATATACAATTGCTATACATTGAGATTGCTATATACTATATGTATATAGTTATTTAAGAGATGCTTAAAATGTCTACTGGTTCCGTATTTGTCAATAACCGTACTCAAGCGGTTAGGCTGCCCGCTGATACCCGTTTTCCCGTTGAGGTGAAGCAGGTCAATGTTCGTATTGTCGGCAAGGATCGAGTGTTATCTCCCGTGGACAGTTCATGGGACAGCTTCTTCCTATCTAAGGAAAGTGTGAGTGATGACTTTATGGGGGAGCGAGCTACCCAGGAGCAATCTGAACGGGAAGCTTTCTGATGTTGAAATACATGCTCGACACCAATATTGCCATTTATGTAATCAAGCGACGTCCAGCGGAGGTGCTGGAAACCTTTAATCGGCATGCAAGCCAGCTCTGTATAAGTTCGATCACACTGGCTGAACTGATGCACGGTGTTGAAAAAAGTGACAAGCCCGACCACAATCTGCTGCAGGTTGAAGATTTTGTTTCCCGTTTGTTTGTGCCTGAGTATGGTAATAAGGCCGCAGCTCACTATGGGGATATCCGGGCAGCACTGGAACGCAAAGGCACACCTATCGGCGTTAACGATTTGCATATTGCGGGTCATGCAAGAAGCGAGGGGCTGACACTAGTGACTAATAACCTGAAAGAGTTTGAACGAGTGCAAGGCTTACGCCTGGAAAACTGGGTTTAATCTCCTCGGGTTTAACTCCACAAAATGGTGAAATTGTTTCTGAATTCCAGAAGAGGGTGAGCAGAAAAAAGAAAACGCGCATGCATTTTCCCTGCGAACGCCTGAGCCCTCAGGGCGGCAATCAATTGCTCCGGGACGCCGGACCGCTGCATTGATTGCATACATTACATCCCTGTGAATAAGGGCCGGAATAGTTCTCTTTATGGCTTACGAAGCGATAATTGAACTGTTTACTAAAAGGGCTGTAAGAAGAATAAAAATTGGTGCCCAGAAGAGGACTTGAACCTCCACGACCTTACGGTCACTAGCACCTGAAGCTAGCGCGTCTACCAATTCCGCCATCTGGGCATGGCGCGGAAATATACACCTCTCTTTGGCGTTGTCAATCCTAAGGTGATTCTCATTGGTTTGGTCTGTTGTGTGGTAACTACAGTTTTTACAGACCGCAGTCATCGTCTCATAACGCGTGCGGAAAATAATTTAGGTAATCGGTATCAAAGCATTTCCCGAATAGTATGGAAGGACTGTAGAAATAAATCGCGTGCCTAACTCGATCTGCTTGAACTATATATCCAATCAGATATAATTACTCCTATGAATTTAATACGGCTTTTACGACTCCAAACTGGTACTACACAGCAGGAACTGGCTGTGGCAGCAGGTACTTCACAATCAACAATCGCTGCCTATGAGGCCGGTTCCAAGTCGCCTACATTACGAACCATAGACAATCTTACCAATTCCCTTGGACTGGAAATGATTACGACCTATATGCCACGGTTGACGAGGGAGGATAAACGAAGCCTTGCTTTTCATCGCGCGATCGTAGAAATTCTGCGAAAAACTCCAGCGCCGGTACTTGGTCGTGCAACTCAAAACCTTGAAAAATTGTCTACAACTCAACCAGGCGCCAGGCTGCTATTCGAACGTTGGAAAACATGGCTGAAATTGCCGCTCGAAGAACTGGTTTCAAACCTGCTCGACCCTTTACCTGTCGCGCGTGAGATGCGACAGGTTTCACCATTTTCCGGTGTATTGAAAGCGGCAGATCGAACACGGATTCTAAGACAATTCCGCAAGGACCAAGAATCATGAAAAGGGAGCAATTCGAGCATACGATTCGTGCCGCTGGTGCGATATTGGGTCATAACGAGGTCCTGGTTATCGGTAGCCAGGCAATTCACGCATCTATTGATTATCAACTTCCCGAGGCCGAACGCTCGATTGAAGCCGATATTTCGAGTCTAGAGGATGAAGATGGAACCATGGCGGATCTCATTGACGGTTCTATAGGTGAGCTTTCCGTGTTTCAGGATACGTTCGGCTATTACGCCCAGGGGGTAACACCCCAGACCGCGACTTTACCGAGGGGGTGGAGAAATCGGCTGATCCCGTTTTTAACGCCTGCCACCAATGGTGTAACGGCGCTTTGCCTGGAACCGCATGATCTTTGGCTATCGAAGGCGGTAGCGGGCAGACCCAAGGACAGGGAGTTTTGCGATGCCCTGATTGAGCGAAACCTTGTAGAAGCAAAAACCTTGCGGCAGAGACTGGAAAACATAAAGAACCTGAATCCCGCTATTAAGAAACAGGTTTCGAGCCTCATCGCCGATGGTTGAGCTTACAAACTGGTATTAGTTAATCGGCATTTTCAACGCTCAATAAAATTTACTGACCAGGACGGTCCTTGTAGAGCCCGGTCCCGGCTTTCTATATACTCGCGATCTTTATAAGGAAACTGTATGCCTAAAAAATCACCTCGACTCCCCAGCGATCCCTTTGCTGCGCGCGAAAGCGATAAATATGAACAACCGATTGCGAGCAGGGAATACCTGCTGAATCTTATTGAATCCCGTTCTGTGCCTATTCCACAGGAACAAATTGCTGAATCCCTCGAATATGTCGATGAAGCCCAACTCGAAGCCCTGCGGCGGCGTCTCAATGCCATGGTTCGGGATGGTCAGCTATTCCGTAACCGGCGCGGCGGTTACCTGAGCTTCGATCACATGGATCTTGAGAAGGGTTATGTGCAAACCCACCCGGATGGATTTGGTTTTTTAAAGCCGGAATCGGGTGGTAAGGATATATTTTTACCGGAACGGCAGATGCGCAGGCTCATGAACGGTGACAAGGCGGCGGTCAAGATTGCCAGTTATGATTCACGCCGTGAGCGCAAAGAGGGCGCGCTGATCGCGGTACTCGAACGCGCGCATCAATCTGTAGTAGGACGGTTTCACCACGAGAGTGGAATCGAGTACGTGATTCCCGACGACAAACGCCTGCCGCAGGATATCCTGCTCAATCGTGATGTCGGGCATATTGCCAAACCCGGTGATATTGTCGTGGTTCGTATCAGTGAATACCCGACTCAGCACACACAACCAATCGGCATTATTGAATCGGTGCTGGGGCAGGACAATGCGCCGGGTATGGAAGTCACCATTGCACTGAATACGCATTCGATCCCGCATCAATGGAATTCGGAAGTATTGCGTGAAATCGAATCATTGACCGAGCATGTGGCCGAAACCGATAAGGCCGATCGCAGAGATTTCCGCCAGTTACCATTTGTGACGATTGACGGGGAGGACGCGCGCGACTTTGATGATGCGGTTTACTGTCAACCAATCGGTGACGGATATCGGCTATACGTTGCGATCGCAGATGTCGCGCATTATGTTGCTGTCGATTCTGCGGTAGACCAGGAAGCCACCCAGCGCGGCACTTCGGTCTACTTTCCGGGTGAAGTAGTGCCAATGTTACCCGAAATTCTGTCAAACGGGCTCTGCTCCTTGAATCCGAATCTCGATCGCCTCTGCCTCGTATGCGTTATGGAAATCAATCCGCAGGGCGTAATTAAAAATCATGATTTTGTCGAAGCGGTTATCCATTCGCACGCGCGCCTGATTTACGACGATGTGGCGGCTGCAATCTTCGAAGCCAGGAGCCCTGCGCATGATGCGTTAAAACGCGTACTACCCGATCTCGAAAACCTCAAACTGGTCTACCAGGCACTCGCAAAAGCGCGCAAGAAACGCCATGCGATCGAATTCGAAACGCGTGAAGTGGTGTTTAAGTATAACGACCAGCGTAAGATTGAGACGATTGAACCGAGCGAGCGCAATGAAGCACACATGCTGATTGAGGAATGCATGATTGCCGCAAACATTAGCGCGGCGCAATTGCTCAAAAAACACAAGATACCCACGCTTTACCGTATTCACGAGGGTCCAAATTCTGACAAGCTGGAGAAACTGGCCGAATTCTTGTCGGGTTTCGGCATTAGTCTGACGCCCGAGAGCCCAACACCCCAGGATTACGCCAATGTCATTGATCAAATTAAGGATAAGCCCGAGTTTGGCATGATCCAGACCGTCATTCTGCGATCACTGTTGCAGGCGAGTTATAGTCCGGATACTAAAACCGGGCATTTCGGCCTCGCCCTGAAAGATTATGCCCATTTCACATCCCCGATTCGACGTTACCCGGACCTGCTGGTGCATCGTGGTATCAAGCACTGGATCCGGCAGGGTAGTAATAATGACTTCAGCTACGATCTGGCAGGCATCACCAGCCTCGGTGAAAGTTGCTCGCGCTACGAACGGCGTGCCGACGATGCCTCGCGTGATGCGGCCGACTGGTTAAAATGCGAATACCTGCAAAAACATATCGGCCAGCAGTTTCATGGCATTGTCAACGGTGTTACCAGTTTTGGCCTTTTCGTGCAGCTAGAAGATTTACTCATGGATGGGCTGGTTCATGTGACCGCGTTAAAACGAGATTATTATCAATTTGATCCGGTTCGGCACCGACTGGTTGGTGAAATGACCAACCGCAGTTATCAACTGGGGGATCGACTGCTGGTAGAAGTAGCACGGATCGACATGGAGGACCGTAAGGTTGACTTCGACCTGATTTCGAGTCTCAGCGAACATAAAGATGCGAAAAAAGCAGGGAAAACCAGGAAAGGCAAGGCCTCAAAAAGAAAAACCCGAAGCAAGGGCAAGTCCTCAGAAAAACCAGGTAAAAAGAATAAGTTCCGGTGAGTCAGTCTTATATCTATGGGTTCCACGCGATTAACAAACGACTGCAAAGGTCACCGCAAACCTGTATTCGGTTAATATGCCAGGAACGCCGAAACCCGAGGCTGTCGGCGCTTATTGATCTCGCCAGGCAATCTGGAATTAGTATCGAGCTTGAGTCGCGGGAGCTACTCGATAAGCTCAGTAATAAACAAAAACACCAGGGCTGTGTACTGGAAATTATTGATTCGACCGGCAGCGTGCTGACGATTGAAGAGTTGATCCAGGGTATTCATGATCGTTCATTAATCCTGGTGCTGGATGGCGTGCAAGATCCACATAACCTCGGTGCCTGTCTGCGCAGCGCGGATGCTACCGGTGTGGATGCGGTTATTATCCCGAAGGATCGTGCGGTTAAACTCAACCCCACGGTTCGCAAGGTGGCCGCTGGTGGTGCCGAAACCGTTCCGGTATTGGAGGTGACCAATATCTCCCGTTGTCTGCAGGATTTAAAATCTGCCGGGGTCTGGGTTTATGGCACCAGTGATGAAGCGCAGGCCGTTATCTACGATTTTAAGTTCGATTCGGCTGTGGCCCTAGTGATGGGATCCGAGGGCGATGGTCTGCGGCGTCTGACCAGAGAGCAATGTGATCATTTGATCAAGTTGCCAATGCAGGGGGCAGTCGAAAGCCTGAATGTATCGGTTGCAACAGGTATTTGTTTATATGAGGTTTTACGCTCAAGAATGGCTTGCAGCCAGGTCTGAGCTCGGGTAGAATCCGCGGCTCCAAAATTGCGATACACAAATCGGCAAAACCGGTTTATGAATTCGCCCGACTCCTTGCTCCACAGACGATAAATCTGGGGGCATTTATCCCGTAGGGAGAAATATGAAGCATTACGAAATAGTGTTTCTGGTCCACCCTGACCAGAGTGAGCAGGTACCCGCGATGACTGAACGTTATCGTAGCATGATTGTTAATTCCGGCGGTGTCGTACACCGCGAGGAAGACTGGGGTCGCCGTCAGCTTGAGTTTGCTATCAAGAAAATTCATAAAGCACATTATGTGTTGATGAATATAGAGTGCTCGCAGGAAATCCTCGACGAACTTGAAAGTGCATTCCGTTTCAACGATGCGGTGTTACGCCACCTGACGCTGAGTTGTAAGGCTGCGATTACCGAAAAATCGGCGATGATGGCAGAAGTCGAGCGCGAAGAATTGGCCAAGACCACCGATCGAAAACCTGCACCAAGGGCGGAGGTTAATGTTGATTCAGATGTCGAGGTAAGTGCTAAATCAGATGTCGAAGTAAGTGCTGAATCGGTTGCCGAAGCAAGCACCGAATCAGTTGCCGAAGCAAGTACCGAATCAGTTGCCGAAGCAAGCACCGAATCAGTTGCCGAAGCCGATACCGGCCTTGATACTAAACCCGTAGTCGAAGGAGTTTAAGCCATGTCGCGTTATTTTCGTCGTAAGCGATTCTGTAAATTTACCGCCGAAGGCACCGTTCAGATAGATTACAAAGATCTGGAAACCCTGAAGGAATATATTTCTGAAACTGGCAAGATTGTGCCCAGTCGTGTGACTGGTACCAAGGCCAGGTATCAGCGCCAGCTGGCGACTGCAATCAAGCGGGCCCGGTTTTTGTCATTGTTGCCTTATACCGATCAACATAAGCTCAGGTAAACCCTGGGTTTAGATAAACAACGGCAGTTGTCACGATGTTGGCACTCGCAAGATTTACTTTAAAAGGACAGTACCACGCCGCCGCAGTCGTCGGTATTCTGGCTATAGCGGCAGTTTTTTTCCCGTTGGTGGCCGGTAATGCATTCATTAGCGCCATGGTCACCACGGTATTAATCGTGATGTCCGGTGCCCTGGTTGGATTAATTATTCTTACCCAGGGAACCCTGTCAGGGCTTAAGGCCATAGTGGTATCGGTTATAGGTATATCCGCGGTAACGGCTGTCGTGTTGAAGGCGCCGGCACTGGGTTTATCGATCGCACTGGCGCAGTGGTTACCAATTGTGATATTGGCGCATACGCTAAAGACCACAAAATCACTGTCTTTGATGATATTAAGCGGTGCGATGCTGGCAGTCGGGTTCGTCGCGGCACAGTTTTATTTGTGGCCCGGTCTCGAGCAAGCATGGTTAACAACCATTCGGCTGTCTCTTGAGCAGATGCCAGACAACCCGGCCTACAATAGCGAAGTTGTAAGGGAAAATATCCAGTTACTGGTTCACTGGATGGTAATGCTGATTGTTTCGGTAATGTACATGTTATTCGTTTCGATCCTGCTGTTGTCGCGCTGGTTGCAGGCAAAAATCACGGTTTCAGATGGTTACAGCAAGGAATTTAAGGCCATTGTTCTTGGAAAACCAGCAGCATTAGTCGCGGTGGCAGTGCTCGCATCGAGCTTCTGGTTAGGTCAGGACTGGATTTTTAGTATGGCCCTGGTTGTGATGGCTGCTTTTTTGTATCAGGGCCTGTCGATAGTTCATAGCCGGGTCGCGAGAAGTAAATACAGGGCAGTGATAATAGGGATCTTTTATGCATTGCTGTTGATATTTCCGCAGGTCGTGGCAGTGACCTCGGTGGTGGGGATAATTGATAACTGGTGGGTATTTCGGAAACCACGAAGTACCGGGTCAACGTAATTGTAAATTTGAAAGAGGAAATCCGATGGAAGTTATTCTTTTGGAAAACGTAGAAAATTTAGGTTCGCTGGGCGATAAGGTTTCGGTTAAAGCGGGATTCGCGCGCAATTTTTTAGTTCCGCATGGCAAGGCCAAGATGGCAACCGCGGCTAATCTGGCAGAATTCGAAGCGCTTCGTGCCGAACTCGAAAAAGCAGCGGCGGCTACAATCAATGAGGCCAAAGCCAGGCAGGCGACAATTGAAGCCCTGGGCACGCTGGAGATAGGCGCTAAAGTAGGATCTGAAGACAAGCTATTTGGCTCGATTGGATTAGCGGACGTTGTTGACGCCATTTCTGCAGCCGGTGTAGTTGTCGAAAAACGCGAAATTCGGATGCCCGATGGCGCATTACGGACAACTGGTGAACACCAGATCGATATTCATCTTTATACCGATATCGACGCGTCGGTCACGGTTTCTATTGTTAGTGAAGACTAATTCCTGACGACAGGTTTTCTGCTATTTTAGTGCAGAAACCGACAATAAAAAAAAGCTGTCTAGCCATGACAGCTTTTTTTATGACGCGTGCATACCTATCTTGCTCCAAACATATTATTATGGTCGACCCATGACGATAAATTGTTCGAGCCGATATGTCTGAAATAACCACCCGCGTGGCAGAACTAAGCCAGCGTGTCGAAGACCTCAAAGTACCGCCCCATTCACTCGAAGCCGAACAATCGGTAATCGGCGGTTTGATGCTGGATAACCGCGCCTGGGACGAGATAGCCGATATCGTCAACGAACAGGATTTTTATCGCCACGATCATGCGCTCATTTTAAGGGCCATCAACGCGCTCGCCGAGGAACAGCAACCCTACGATGTCGTCACAGTTTCGGAGTGGATCGGCGCCAGGGGTGATCTCGAATCAATTGGCGGTCTGGCCTATTTGAGTATTCTCGCCAACGACACGCCAACCGCGGTCAATATCAAGGCCTATGCCAACATAGTCCGTGAATATTCGATTTTGAGAAGCCTGATCCAGGTTGGCAACGAAATTTCAGCGAGTGCCTACAATGCCGATGGTAGACCGAGCAAGCAGCTTGTCGACGAGGCAGAACGAAAGGTATTCCTGATCGCCGAGCAGGGCGCCGGTAACCGGCAGGGCTTCGAGGCAATTAACGAATTGCTCGGCCGCGCGGTCAAGCGCGTCGAAGAGATGTATCGAAGCGATACAGCACTGACCGGAATAGCGACTGGTTTCACTAACTTCGACGACAAGACTTCCGGATTACAGAAATCAGACCTGGTGATCATCGCCGGCCGGCCATCGATGGGCAAGACCAGTTTTGCGATGAACCTGGCTGAACATGTTGCCCTGAATAATGAGAATTCGGTCGCGGTGTTCAGTATGGAGATGCCGGGCGAACAACTCGCACTGCGTATGATGTCGTCACTGGGTCGCATCGATTCGCACAATTTACGCACCGGTAAGCTGGATGATCATGATTGGCCGAGGCTGATTTCATCGGTCAATATGTTGTCCAAAGCCAAGCTATTCATCGATGATACCGCGGCATTAACACCAACTGAACTGCGCGCGCGCACCCGGCGTTTAAAGCGCGAGCATGGACTCGATCTGGTCATCATAGACTATTTGCAATTAATGCAGGTGGGTGGCAGCACTGAAAACAGGGCCACCGAGATTTCTGAAATTTCGCGATCACTGAAAGCGCTGGCAAAAGAATTACAGGTGCCGATCATCGCATTGTCGCAGTTGAATCGAAGTGTCGAACAGCGGCCCGACAAGCGTCCGGTCATGTCAGACCTGCGCGAATCCGGCAGTATCGAGCAAGATGCCGACGTCATACTGTTTATTTACCGGGACGAGGTTTACAACCCGGATAGTAATGACAAGGGCACCGCTGAAATTATCATACGCAAGCAACGTAACGGTCCTATCGGTACGGTACGCCTGTCTTTCCTGGGCCAGTACACCCGATTCGAAAACCTGGCGCATGATGACTACGGGGGGCAGTTTGAATAGTCATGGCCCTAATCGTCATGCGCGGGTGAGCATCGATCTCGAAGCTATCCGGCATAATTATCGCTTACTGAAGGAAATATCGGGTAATAATCAACTAATAGCAGTGGTCAAGGCCGATGCCTACGGCCATGGTGCGGTCGAAGTTGCGAAAACACTGCCACAGGCCGATGCTTTTGCGGTCGCGGCTACCGGGGAAGCACTGGCACTGAGAAAAGCGGGCATCAGCCAGAAAATCCTGGTGCTGGGTGGATTTATCCGCACGCAGGAGCTGCAGGATTGTATCGATCACCAACTCGATGCCGTGATTCATCATCAAACGCACCTCGAACTTCTGAAAAAAATTCCTGATCTCGGGGGATTACAGGTCTGGGTCAAGGTTGATACCGGTATGGGGCGCCTGGGTTATGCGCTGGCAAACGTGCCGGCTGTAATCGATCAACTCGCCCGGGCACCGACACTCGGACAGGTACGCCTGATGACCCATCTGGCCGACGCCGACAATATCGATAGCCCGTTTACGAGCCGACAAATCGATGCGGTAAAGGCGCTTCAGCTCGATGACTACGAGTGGGGTATTGCTAATTCAGCCGGTATTATTGGCTGGCCCAGCACATGCAAAACCTGGGTACGCGCGGGGATTGCGATGTATGGCGCAAACCCGCTGTCTAATCGGAAACAGACCGCCGTTGAACTCAAGCCAGTAATGCAGATGAAAACCTCGATACTCGCGGTCAACAGGCACCGCAAGGGCAATGTTATCGGTTACAGTAATACCTACACCTGTACCAGGGATATGACGATAGCGGTGATTGCAGCCGGTTATGCTGACGGATACCCGCGCCACAAGATCGACACCGCACAGGTTTCAATCCACGGGCAGCTTTGTAATATTGTCGGACGCGTATCGATGGACATGATAACCGTCGACGTCAGCGCAGTTGATAACATCCAGGTCGACGATGAAGTCATTCTCTTTGGTGAGTCTCCAGAGGCCAGTGATATCGCCGATTGTTCAGGGACCATAGCCTACGAGATCTTTTGCAATGTCGGCGCCCACGCGAAAAGAGAATATCTCAATAAAGCCTAAAATTGACTGGAAAACTCACAGTATAATCCGTAGAATCGCGCCTTCACAATGCGCCTGTAGCTCAGTTGGATAGAGTACTCGGCTACGAACCGAGCGGTCGGGAGTTCGAATCTCTCCAGGCGCGCCATCTAATAAAAATGGTCCCGTCAGGGGCCTTTTTTATTAGATGGAGTGTTTGTGGGATCAGATTCAAACTCCTAGTTCGACAAAATCGTCAGGAAGCCGCTCTCGCACATCCCTGTGCTTCACGGCACCGGTTCATCCATGAACAATGCGATTTTGAACGTCCGAAGGACGGCCCGAAGGGCGGAGGGCACGACTGCAGGGATGCAGGAGGTAGAGCAATGCAGG
>JBGUEB010000101.1:0-11453 GCA_041821565.1 Gammaproteobacteria bacterium
GCCCTCGGCATGAGTGTTACCGAGTTGTCAAAATCAGTGCAAAAGAAACTCAAAGTTCAGGCCGGAGTTGAGGTCATTGATGTTGACGAGGTGGGATCGGCTCGAGACGCCGGAATTCAAAAGGGTGATGTCATCACTATGATTGATAATCGGGGTGTGACATCAGTGCATGATTTTGAAGCGATTATCGATGGCCTGAAGGCCGACAAGTCGGTGGCTCTGTTAGTGCAGAGACGGTCCGGCCCGGTTTTTCTGGCTATTCGCCCAGAGGATTCCTAGTACCATATTGTCTACTAGTTGAAGCTCAACTTTTACTATAGGGAAAATTGCCATCTGTGCGATGCAATGCGCAAAGCCATGGTGGCATTTAACCGAAGATACCAACCGATTACCTGGCAGGAAATCGATATCGATCGCGATATCGATTTAATACGCCGATATGATGTGCTTGTTCCTGTTCTTTGTGTCGAGGAACAGGAACTCTGCCACCATTTTTTTGATGAAGAAGCACTGTTGGCGGCATTGAATAAGAATACACGATAGAATCCACACGCGTTCACAGCAGTAGTATATTCAATTCTATTTTCTATCCCATTCAACCTGGATTTCAGCGACTAGAGATCGTAAATTTTTCTTTTAGCTGTTGATTTAGTCAGTATTGCCGTAAAATTCGCTGGTTTTTTAACAGGGCTCCGAAAACAATTCTCGCAGGCCTTGCTTACGACCCCTTCTAGATGGCTGTCCGCCAGAGGAAATATTCATCGATGCGGATGAAAAATATTAGAAATTTCTCGATTATCGCCCATATCGATCATGGCAAATCAACCCTGGCCGATCGTTTTATCCAACTCTGTGGTGGCCTCAGCGAGCGTGAAATGGAGAACCAGGTGCTGGATTCGATGGATCTGGAACGTGAGCGTGGAATTACGATTAAAGCCCAGAGTGTATCGCTCCCCTATAAAGCCAGGGATGGGCAGATATATACGCTGAATTTTATCGATACCCCGGGCCATGTTGATTTTTCCTATGAGGTGTCACGTTCTCTTGCCGCATGTGAGGGTGCGTTATTAATAGTCGATGCATCGCAGGGCGTTGAAGCGCAGAGTGTCGCGAATTGTTATACCGCGATCGATCTCGATCTAGAAGTAATTCCAGTCTTGAACAAGATCGATCTTCCTGCTGCAGATCCGGTTCGGGTCAAGCAGGAAATTGAAGATATCATAGGACTGGATACTTCGCAGGTAATCGAAATCAGTGCCAAAACTGGCCTTGGTGTGGAGGATTTACTAGAACAGATCGTGGAGTTAATACCGCCACCCGAAGGCTCGGAATCGAACAGGACACAGGCATTGATCATCGACTCCTGGTTCGACAACTATGTGGGTGTTATTACTCTTGTGCGAGTGATGCAGGGTAGTGTTCGTCCCCGACAAAAGATTCGCATGATGTCGACTGGCCGTGAATACATGGTTGAAAAGGTGGGTATATTTACACCTAAACGTAAGGGTACCGAAGCGCTTCAGGCGGGTGATGTCGGTTTTATCATATCGGGTATCAAGGATATCGAGTCGGCCAAGGTCGGTGATACCATTACTTTAAGCCAGGCTCCTGCGCAGCAGGCCCTCGCCGATTTCAAGGAAATACAGCCCCGGGTATTTGCGGGAATGTTTCCGATAAGTTCCGATGATTATGAAAATTGCCGGGAAGCATTGAAGAAACTCAAATTAAACGATGCTGCTCTGCAGTTCGAACCCGAAACCTCGCAGGCGCTGGGCTTCGGCTTTCGTTGTGGATTTCTGGGCCTGTTGCACATGGAGATTGTGCAGGAACGGCTGGAGCGAGAATACGACCTGAATCTAATTACGACCGCACCAACTGTTATTTATCAAATCGAAACTACCGCAGGTGAAGTGATCGAGATTCACAATCCAGCCGATCTTCCGGCGGTTAACAAGATTAATGAAATCAGGGAACCGATCATTCAGGCCAATATATTGTTGCCGGAAGAGTATATTGGTTCAGTGATTGCCCTGTGCATCGAAAAACGAGGCGTACAGAAGGACATTCAGTACCTGGGCAGCCAGGTATCTCTGGTATTTGAACTACCCCTGAGCGAAGTAGTACTCGATTTTTTCGATCGGCTAAAGTCGGTTAGCAGGGGATACGCATCGTTTGACTACGAACTACTTCGGTTTGAGAATGCGAACCTGGTCAAGCTGGATGTATTGATCAATAGTGAAAAAGTAGATGCGCTGTCGCTGATTGTACACCGTAGTAATGCTGATTATCGCGGACGTGAGCTCGCCTCTAAAATGAAAGAGTTGATTCCCAGGCAAATGTTCGATGTGGCAATACAGGCGGCAGTCGGTTCTAACATTGTGGCGCGTACTAATGTTAAGGCATTGCGTAAGAATGTAACTGCAAAATGCTATGGGGGAGACGTTTCTCGAAAACGTAAATTGCTGGAAAAACAAAAAGCAGGCAAGAAAAGGATGAAGCGGGTAGGTAGTGTAGAAATTCCCCAGGATGCCTTCCTCGCGGTATTAAAAGTTGATCACTAGATCGCATATTGCATGAAGGGAACGAATTTCATATACACTACGCCGTTTGGCAAGGTTTACCAGTTGAGGTTTTTGGTTAATGATTCATTTTGATTTTGAGTTTTTGCTGGTGTTAGCGACCGCGGTCACCGGGGTTTTCTGGTTGCTCGACGCCTTGTTTTTTGCTAAATCCCGTCAGCAACAGGCAGCCGGAAAATCCATACCCGACCCAATACTGGTGGAGTATTCAAAATCCTTTTTTCCAGTGCTGCTCGCGGTAATGGTGTTACGTTCATTTTTGTTTGAGCCTTTTCGAATTCCTTCAGGCTCGATGATGCCGACCCTGCTGGTTGGTGACTTTATTCTGGTCAACAAGTTTTCCTATGGCTTACGTTTACCAATTAACCACACTCGTATCACCGAGGGAGATAAGCCGAAAAGAGGCGATGTGATTGTCTTTCGTTATCCGGAGGACGAGTCTCTGGACTACATAAAACGAGTGATTGGATTACCCGGGGATCATATTAGTTACTATAATCGACGTTTGAAGGTGAACGGCAAACTGGTAGACATTACATTTGATCATAAATACCAGGGTCTTGGAGATCTTACCGGAATGTCAAATGGTGGCGGCTGTGACAGGAAAAATGCAAGTTGCGATGTGTTTGTCGAGAAATTCGAGAATATGGAGCATACGGCGATGACCAACCCGGATGTTCGATATGCCTTCGACGGTGAGTATTTTGTACCGCCAGGCCATTATTTTGTCATGGGTGACAATCGGGATCACAGCAACGATAGTCGATTCTGGGGTTATGTACCTGAGAATAATCTGGTAGGAAAGGCTATTATAATATGGATGCATTGGGATTGGCGCACAGGCGGTAGTGGTCTGGACATCAAACGTATCGGTACCGAAATATCAGATTGAGGTAATTATATGAACAATTTAAACAATATGACGGTCGCTCGACATGCGCAGCAAGGAATGACGACCATAGGTTTGTTACTTGTGTTGGGCATAATTGCGATTATTGCTTTAACGGCTGTCAGGGTTGTTCCAATCTATATTGAAAATTATACTATTAAGTCGGTGTTAGACTCGGTTAAGGATGATCAAAAAGTCGATGCCAAATCAAAAGCCGCAATCTGGAATTCACTTAAAAAACGATTATATATAAACGAAGTCAGGATAATAAGACGCGAACATGTCGAAATTACCCGTGCCAATGGCAAAACAACGGCTACTATCACCTACGAGTCCAGGCGTCCTTATTTGGGTCCTTTGTTTATAGGTGGAAGTTTTTCCGAGTCCGTGGTGATCGACCGGTGAATCTGGAGAAAATCCAGAAAGTTTTAACCTACCACTTCAGACAGATAAAATTACTCGAACAGGCACTAACCCATCGTAGCTACTCGCGCGGTTCTAATTATGAGCGGCTTGAGTTTCTTGGCGATAGTGTGCTTAACCTGGTTATCACGGAAAACATTTACCTGCGTGAACCAGAAGCATCCGAAGGAGAATTAAGCCGTATTCGCGCTTCGTTAGTGAAACAAGAAGCGCTTGCCCGGGTGGCGCGTGATATGGACCTTGGCGACTATATTAATCTGGGCGGCGGCGAGCTAAAAAGTGGCGGTTATCGGCGTTCGTCGATTCTATCCGATACTCTCGAGGCAATCATAGGCGCTATTTATCTGGACGGCGGATTCGATGCGGCTCGGGAATCCACTATAGCCCTGTACCGCGATTACCTGCACAATTTACCCGATAGCACAACACTCAAGGATGACAAGACCCGGCTACAGGAATACCTGCAGTCGAAACAAATCGAGTTGCCTGAATACCAGGTAGTTAAGACCGTTGGAAAATCTCACGACCAGGTATTCACGGTTACCTGCAAGGTTGATTCAATAACATTAGAGAGTACCGGGAAGGGCTTGAGTCGAAAAAAGGCTGAACAGGACGCGGCACACAGGGCATTGCAGCAGCTTAAGTTATGAGGGCTAACTTCAAAACTGGCTACGTTGCTTTAATCGGCAAACCCAATACCGGCAAATCAACCTTGATGAATGCATTGATTGGCGAAAAAATTAGCATCACTGCGCCTCGACCACAGACTACCCGTCACCAGATACTGGGAATCAAGACTACCGAAGATTATCAGTGCATTTTTGTCGACACACCTGGAATACACGATAATAATCGCAAGGCCATCCATCGTTACATGAATCGGGCCGCTACCAGCATGATGGGCGATGCCGATTTGATATGTGTGTTGCTCGATGTGAAGAATTTTAATGGGGACGACGTAAGGATTTTGCAGCGAACCGAGGTATTTGACAATGTCACCATCGTCTTGAATAAAATTGATCAGGTGAATAAGCAAGCCTGTTTGCCGGTAATGCAAAAAATTGCCGATTGCGCCCCAGGGCGCGAGATCGTACCAGTTTCAGCGCTGCACAATCAAAATCTGGATCGTCTCGAAAGCCTGATTATCAACCAGTTGCCGATTGGGGTTCCCGTATTTCCAGATGATCAGCTTACCGACAAGTCGATGCGATTTATCGCCGCTGAAATTATTCGGGAAAAGCTTTTCCGGGTTCTGACCCAGGAATTGCCTTATTCGATTACAGTCAATATAGATCACTACCTGGAAGAAGAAGATTTGATTCGAATCTCGGCAACGATCTGGGTTGAGCGTAAATCTCAAAAGGGCATAGTCATCGGTAAAAAAGGTAGCCTGTTAAAGAAAACAGGGAGCCTGGCAAGGGAAGATATTCAGCAATTGGTCAACAATAAGGTTTATCTGCAACTCTGGGTCAAGGTGCGTGAAGACTGGGCCGATGATGAGCAGTCTCTGGCCGCCTTTGGTTATTCTGATGGAAATACGAGTAACTGATCAGCCCGCGTTCATTTTACATCGTAGAGACTGGCAAAATTCGAGTCTGATTCTGGATTTGCTGACCCGGGATTATGGCCGTGTTAGCCTGCTGGCGAAAGCTGGCAAGCGCAGTAAATCACAGGCCCTGTTTCAGCCGTTCTACCAATTGGTTATCGGTTGGAGTGGTCGTAGTGAATTGAAAACCCTTACTGCGGTCGATGGAGTTGCAGTGCCTGTAGTTGAAGATCAGTACCTGCCGATGCTGTATATTAACGAGTTAATAATAGCCTTCTTACCAGTACAGGAATCGAGCCCTGAAATATTCAAACTTTATCGCGATCTTCTCTATAGCGCCGATCAAAGTTTTTCCGAAATTTATCTGCGAGAGTTTGAATACTCGCTGATGAGACTACTCGGATATCTACCGGACACCGGGGTCGAGGCGCATTCTGGTGAAATAATAAAGGAAGGTCATTATTATCATTTTATCGCCTCCAGCGGATTTGTAGCCTGTAACGATGGTGAGCAGAATGCGATAAAGGGAGAATTGATAATTGACTGGAATCAGGGGCGGTACGAAAATAGACAGGTGTTGCAACTGGCCAAAACCGTGATGCGTTGTATTATTGACTTTAACTTGCACGGAAAAAGGCTAAAATCCCGCGATGTCTACCTACAGATTAAAGGCCTAACATGAGTAACCCAGTCACCCTCGGTGTCAATATAGACCACGTTGCAACACTGCGTCAGGCACGTGGAACACGCTACCCTGATCCAGTGTTTGCTGCCCAGATAGCCGAGCAAAGCGGTGCGGATTCAATCACCTTTCATTTACGTGAAGACCTCCGTCATATCCAGAAGCGCGATGCCCTGTTACTGAAGCAGGTGGTTCAAACCAAGCTTAATCTGGAAATAGCGGTTACTTCGGAAATGCTCTCATTTGCCTGTGATC
Source organism: Gammaproteobacteria bacterium (assembly GCA_041821565.1). GTDB lineage: Bacteria > Pseudomonadota > Gammaproteobacteria. Next base: position 6,375 of record JBGUEB010000101.1, read on the forward strand.
TCAGGGCGGAAGACGTATGCCTGGTCCCTGAAAAACGGGAAGAATTAACCACCGAGGGCGGCCTGGATGTGGCAGCGAAAATCGTTCAAATGCGTGAAGCCTGCGAGCAACTGGCCGATGTCGGGACCAGGGTATCACCATTTATCGATGCCAGTTTCGAGCAAATCGATGCTGTCGTAGACTGTGGTGCACCCTGTGTCGAGATTCATACCGGGCATTATGCCGATGCCAGCGGTATCGAGCAGCAAAAATTACTGGAAAGGTTAATCGAGGCAATTGCCTATGCGCATGACAAGGGATTACAAGTCAATGCCGGGCACGGTCTGAATTATCATAATGTTCAGGCAATCGCGGCTATTTCCCAGGTGCGCGAGTTAAATATTGGGCACGCGATCATCGCCGACGCCGTGTTTAATGGTCTCTCCAGTTCAATCCGCGAAATGAAGCGACTCATTGTCGAAGCGCGAACATGATCATTGGTATCGGTGTCGATATTGCTGAAACAGAAAGATTTGAACGAATTTACACTCGCTTCGGGGTTCGTATTGCACGCCGCATATTAACCAGCAACGAGTTAAAAGAGTTCGACAGGCGCAAACAGCCTGCCAGCTACCTGGCGACTCGATTTGCAGCCAAGGAAGCCGCTGCAAAGGCGCTTGGCACCGGCTTCGGTGAAACCGTGGGATACAAGAGCATTGAAGTTGAGAATGATGAATCTGGCAAGCCATCGCTCAATTTTTCTGGAGGTGCATCGCAACTCGCCAATCAAAAACAGGTGACAAATGTGTTCGTATCCCTGTCTGACGAAAAACACTATGTCGTTGCTATGGTAGTGCTGGAAGGCTAGCCCGCATGTTGTTTGAAGGGCGGGCAAGTAAATGCTCCGGGACGCCGGACCGCTGCATTACTTGCATACATCACATCCATGTGAATAAGATCAGGGGAAATATGGCAAACTAAGGTTGGTCGATCGCCCGCCGATGCATAGCAATAGCTATGGATCAAGGGGAATCGATCAAGATTGGACGCCAGATTTTTCCTGAATTCGTTCAGGCACAAACTGTAGTTTTCGATAATGTCAGCATTCTTGGATAAACTATTGAATTATAATTATATTCATCAATTTGCGTGCCGCCTTCGTGCAATATGCGGGCTGAGTACTTGAAGATACAGCTTTAATCGCCAGTGTCGTCTGCAGTTCGATAAAACTCCTCCACCTGATCTTTTATTTTATCGAGTTCCTTTATCATGGCCTCAATTGCACTATCTACTCGCGTAAAGGATTCCTGGGTGAGTTGCTGTTGAACTGAGACTGTCAGCTTTTTGAGCCGTGGCAGACTGGTATAGCAGGTGATCCCATGGATTTTATGGACAATCTCGGATAGCTTTACATAGTCGGGCTGTGCCGCCGCGCTTGATAATTGCTGTTGGTGCTCTGGAATCTCCTTGAGCAATATTCCAAATATCTTTTTCAGGAGTGAATCATTGTCGGCTGAAAGCGCAAGAGACTCCCTGAAATCTACCGACAGTTCATCACCCTGAGCGCCTTCACCAGGAATACTGTCTAACCCTGTGCCCCCGCGCTTTAACGAACCATCTACTAGCGAGCGGAACTTTTCCTCATCGATCGGCTTGCTCAGGTAGTAGTCAAAACCGAGTTCGAGCAATTGCTCTGGTGCATTATCCAGTATGTTTGCGGTTAACGCGACAATCGCGGTGTCGTCATCGGGTTTTTCTTCACGCATCATCGATAACAGGGTGATACCGTCGATATCCGGCATCTGAATATCAAGAATAATCAGATCAATTACCTGTTTTTTGTAGATTTCCATTGCCTGCCCGGCGTCGCCAGCGGCGCTCACCTCGTGTCCCCAGATTCGAATCAACTCGCTTGCGAGCTCAAGATTGATTTTATTGTCATCTACGATTAGTACATGCTTCGGTTGCCCGGGAGCATGCTGTAACTGTTCGGTCAATCGACTCTCCTGTACCTCATCGCTAGACCTGGACAGAATATTTTCGAGATTGTTACTGGAGTTGATAATGGAAACAAACTCCAGTCCCTGGCAACTGGCATTGGCGATCATGGATCGATCGTAATGCATCGCGATGATGCGTATGCGCTCTCTCAGGCTGGCGTCTAAAACCCCGCTTAAGTCCGGATTGAAATGGCGAAAGTCAAATGCGATGTAGTCTAGCTGCATCTGGTTCTGGCTTATAGAGTCGCTGATTTGCCGAATTGCCCGATGCTCGTTGAGTAGTACGGTCTCGGTTAAAATCCCGGCTCTTTCAAACAATGTCTGAACTTCCTGTAGACAGCCCTTGCGAGTGGCAAAAATTAAAACGGTCTGATTGTCATTGTTCGATACTACCGGAGCCTGGGTGGCGCTATGCGCGAGTGCGAGGGGAAAATGGAACGAAAACAGCGATCCTTTACCAGGTTCACTCTGCAGCGAAATATTGCCACTGATCAAATGCGCCAGTTTCTGGCTAATAACCAGCCCGAGACCGGTACCTGTAAACCGCCGATTGTTAGCACTCTCTACCTGGCTGAAGGCAGTAAACAGATTGGCCTGGTCTGTCTCCGAGATACCGATACCGGTATCTTCGACGCTAATCAGAATCCGGGTATCCATCGCGGTTTGCTCTTCCACCGATACGCGGATAACAACCTCGCCCTGGTCGGTAAATTTAATAGCATTGCCAATCAGGTTAAGCAGTATTTGTTTGATCCGCAGTCGGTCACCACAAACATAACGCGGTGTATCGCTGTAGATGATTAAATTTAGATCAATATTTTTTTTCAAAATGTTAACGAAGAGAATATCCCGGGCCTGCTCTATGACTTCATGCAGGTCGAAATCACCGACGACAACTTTCAGTTTGCCGGACTCCATTTTGGAAAAATCCAGTATTTCGTTAATAATACTGGTCAGATCACTGGTTGATTTGACAATGATATCGGCGTATTTTTTTTGCGTCGGGTTTAGCTCGGATCGGCTCATCAAACTGATGAATCCCTTGATGGCATTGATTGGGGTGCGAATTTCATGGCTCATATTGGCCAGAAACTCCGACTTTATCCTGCTTGCATTTTGTGCCTCGTCCCTGGCCAAACCAAGTTCACGATTCCTGGTTTCCATCTCTGTATTCGCATCGCTCAGTTGCAGGGTGGCCTGCTCAATTCGATTATTTAATTGTTTGCGGTTACTGAGCAAGGCGCGGGTCATCTGGTTAAATCCATTTTGCAGGGCGCCAATTTCGTTATCGGCTACCGGCTCTATGATTTCCCCGAGGTGACCGGTTTCTACTCGTTTCAAATGTTTTATAAGGTTGTAAACAGGCCTCGTGATCCTGGCGCTGATAATCGAACTCAATACAATTGCGAGTAATAAAACAATAACAAAAAAGCCGATCGAATCACGCGTAATCCTGGCCTTAACCAGGTCGAGCTGCCGTGAAGAAACTTCAATATGTACCCAGCCAAAAGATTTGGCTGGCAGATTTGCACTATCATTTGCCGAGGCTTCAACAGGTGGCTGGTTATTCTGAGAAAGGAGAATTTGCCGCAGGATAGGCTGTCGGAAATAAAAATAACTGGATACCTTCGCTTCATCGAAATCTGTGGATGTCGATTGCACCACAAGCCTGCCAGCGAGGTCATAAACCGAGGCCCGAATGATGGCTCCGGTATCGATAGACTGGTCGAGTAAACGATGAATTCGCTGCTTGTTACCGGAGAGCAAAATAATTTCCGACGCACTCGCAATTCGACTGGCAGCGGCCTGTCCGCGGATTTGAAGCAGATCACTGGCTTGCTCAATATTATTTTTGAAACTGGTATAGGTGAAAACCAGGTCGATTAGAAATACCGGAATTAATGTAATCAACAGAATCTGGTACTTAATGCCAGGTCGTTTCACTGATCGATCCCGCTAATGAACTGGGCCGGTATTGTGTTGTTACCCAGTCCTGCTCCAGGCGTCCGCCTATGCTCTTTCTTTTTTGCTTCGAAATTCGGAATACAAAACCGGGTGGTAATCGGGTTTGTTAACAAAGGATTGCAATATCTACCACACAGGAAAGACATTTCGCATAGTATGCGCTCAGTCAATGCAGTAAAATATCGACAGATTACAAGCATGTCAAAGCCCGGGTCAGTCAACGATAAGGTTATGTTTTTAGAAGATTATATAGGAAATACGCCACTCATCACATTGCGCCGCCTGGATAGCAAAAGCAGTAATCGAATCTCACTCAAGCTGGAGGGTAATAATCCGGCGAGTTCGGTTAAGGACCGGCCGGCATATAGCATGATCAAATACGCCGAAGAGCGTGGTGAGATTGCTCCCGGCGATACCCTGGTTGAGGCCACCAGCGGTAATACTGGTATCGCGCTCGCGATGATAGCGGCGACCAGGGGATACCGTATGATCCTGATCATGCCCGACAACATGAGTCTGGAAAGACAGACAACCATGCGTGCGTTTGGAGCCGAAATTCTTTTGGTGAGCAAGGAGGCGGGTATGCCAGGTGCACGGGACCTGGCCGAACAAATGCAGGCAGAAGGCAAGGCCAAGATGCTGGACCAGTTCGCCAATGCGGATAATCCACGCGCACACTATGAGACAACAGGACCAGAAATCTGGCAGCAAACCGATCGCTCGTTAACCCATTTTGTCAGTTCAATGGGTACTACCGGCACAATTATGGGGTGCTCGCGCTTCTTTAAGGAAGTTAATCCTGATATTCAAATCATAGGCGTGCAGCCTGAGGAAGGCGCAAAAATACCGGGGATTCGTCGTTGGCCCGAAGCGTATCAACCAAAAATTTATGAGCGCGACCGCGTAGATCAGATTCTGCTGGTATCCGAGCAGGAAGCCGAAGAAACCATGCGAGCATTGGCAAGCCAGGAAGGAATTTTCTGCGGTGTTTCCTCGGGTGGAGCCTTGTCTGCTGCACTACGATTGTCGAAGCAACTGGAAGGAGCGCATATTGTCACCGTGATCTGTGATAGAGGTGACCGTTATTTGTCAACCGGGGTGTATTAAGGGGCCGCTGATCAATTCATGAATCAAC
>JBGUEB010000102.1:0-11352 GCA_041821565.1 Gammaproteobacteria bacterium
AGCCTCTGATCAATTCATGAATGAACGTGTTGTGCCCAAAATGACCAATTTCTGCGTTGTGAAACTTAGCAATAGCCTTGCTATTACTCGCGTTCCACGCCTTGAACTTGACCATTTTGAACTACAACCCGATTCACTCAGAATTGATCAGAGGCTCCCTAACTTAACTGATGTATGATAGCGTCTGTTTTTTTGAATGAAAGTGGTTTCGGGATATGGTTTCATGCGCGTGATATCAATCAATACTAATGGTATACGCGCTGCATCGCGCAAGGGATTTTTTGAGTGGCTGGCAAACCAGGGCGCTGACTTTGTCTGCGTGCAGGAAACCAAGGCGCAGATTGATCAATTGCAGGATCCTGTTTTTCATCCGCAATCGTACATTTGTAATTATTATGATGCTCAGAAAAAAGGCTATAGCGGTACCGCGATATACAGCCCGCATCAGCCGCTACAGGTCATTCGCGGTTTTGGTGAATCTGAATTCGATAATGAAGGACGATACATCGAATATCGTTATCGCAATCTTTCAGTTATTTCATTGTACGCGCCTTCTGGATCTTCGGGTGATCACAGACAGGAATCCAAAATTCGGTTCATGGACAGTTTCCTGTTGCACCTGCAAGCCTTGAGGCGTAAGCGTCGGGAATTTATCATCTGTGGTGACTGGAATATTGCGCACCAGAATATCGATCTGAAAAACTGGCGCTCGAACCAGCAAAATTCAGGCTTTTTGCCCGAGGAGAGAGCGTGGTTGACCGATCTATTTGATCGGGTTGGGTATGTCGATGCTTTTCGAGTGGTTGACCAGCGTGAAGAGCAATATACCTGGTGGTCGAATCGTGGTCAGTCCTGGGACAAGAACGTGGGTTGGCGCATTGATTATCAAATCGTGACGCCGGGTTTGAAAGATAAAATTCAGAGTGCTTCAATTTACAAAGATGATCGCTTTTCTGACCATGCACCCCTGATTATGGATTATGATTTCACGCCGGCGCTAAAATAGTGAAAGATATCAGGCAACCTGGCTGGCTAGAGACGCTGGGCACATTTACCCACCCGCGCATAGTGACCATGTTGTTTCTCGGCTTCTCTGCGGGAATTCCACTGATGCTGATTTTTTCTTCGCTTGGCCTGTGGTTACGTGAAGCCGGCATCGAAAGAGCGGTAGTGACTTATTTCAGTTGGGCCGCGCTCGGTTATTCATTCAAATTTGTGTGGGCGCCGCTGGTAGATCAATTGCCGCTGCCCTGGCTTACCCGGGTAATGGGTAGAAGGCGTGCCTGGATGCTGCTGGCGCAATTATTAATCATTAGCGCGCTGTTGTTGATCACCACGGTTGATCCGCAGATGGGTAGCGCTAGTTTGACGATTATGGCATACGCGGCGGTTTTACTCGGTTTCTCGGCGGCAACGCAGGACATAGTTATCGATGCCTACCGCATCGAATCGGCCGAGATTGAACTACAGGCGCTGATGTCGGCAACCTATATCGCTGGTTATCGAGTTGGCATGTTGTTATCGGGGGCAGGATCACTTTACCTGGCTAGCTGGTTTGGTTCCACGAGTCAGGATTATGTTTACCAGGCATGGCAATATTCCTATGTCCTGATGGCATTAGCAATGCTGGTTGGTGTAGCTACGACCTTGATTATCAGGGAACCCGATCATCATGCGGCGCCCTCGTTTACCTATAGTGCCCTGGCTTATGGCCGTTTTGTATTGTTATTCCTGGCAGCCGTTGTCGCTTTCGTTGCAAGTTTCTACTTCAGTGCAGAATTGGCAGTCTCGGCCAGGGCCAATTTGGGCCAATTTTTTGCGAATCAGTACCTGGCTGGATTTATCGTCGAATGCCTGCGTCTGGCCGTGGCAATCCTGGTAGTCTGGATTCTTGCAATCGGTTTAATTAAAGGCGGACTGGTCAAATACGAGATGCTCGAGCAAACCTATATTATGCCGGTGCGGGATTTCTTTGCGCGTTACGGCCTGTCGCTGGCCTGGTTATTACTCGCTCTGATCGGTCTATATCGGATTTCAGATATCGTGCTCGGTGTGATATCGAATGTTTTTTACCAGGATCTTGGATTCAGCAAGAATGAAATTGCTTCTGTGGTAAAGACCTTTGGCTTATTGATGACAATCGCTGGTGGTTTTCTTGGGGGTGTATTGTCAATGCGTTATGGTGTCATGCGGGTTTTGTTTTTAGGTGCATTGTTGTCGGCAGCGACCAACTTGATGTTTATGTTGCTGGCCTCGAAAGGTTACGATATGACCTGGCTTTATATCGTCATTTCGGCGGATAATCTATCCGCCGGTATCGCCAGTGCGGCTTTTGTTGCTTTTCTATCCAGCCTCACCAACATATCTTTCACCGCGATGCAGTTCGCGATATTTACTTCGTTGATGACCTTGTTGCCAAAAATCCTGGGTGGTTATTCCGGGACCATGGTTGATGCAATCGGCTATTCGAATTTTTTCCTGGTTACCGCACTGATGGGAATCCCGGTATTGCTACTAATTCTTATTGCGGCCCGGCGGTACCAGTTTTCCTTCAAGCTGAAGTAAGCCGTTCCTGTGGCTAGATCCGATGATAAGCAGGCGAAGCATTAAAGTCTATTTGCGGCCAGACCATTTGAAGCTATACTCCGCGCTTTTCCCGGGTAACTGTCGCCGTGTCGGATAATACTGATCCCTCAAAATCGCCCGTTGTACTTTGCTTCTCGATGCATGACGCTACCGGTGCGACCGGTGTAGCAGCCGATATAGAAGCGATTAGTAGCCAGGCTTGTCACGCCTGCACTGTCATCACCAGCCTGAGTGTTCAGGATTCACAGATGGTATCCAGTCTGATTCCAGTCGATGCTGACATTATTGCGCAGAGCGCCCGTGCAGTGCTCGAAGACATGCCCGTAGATGCGATAAAAATTGGGCTTGTCGGTAGCGATGAGGCCGTGCAGGTGATTCACGAAATCCTGCAGGATTATCCGGATATCCCGGTTGTTTACGAGCCGATGCTGGTGAGTAGTAATGGTATGGAGCTAGCTGAAGGGGATATGATTGAAGCGGCTCGTGAGTTACTCGTACCGCTGACGCGTATTTTGACCCTGAACACTATCGAGGCGGGCATGCTATTACCCGAGGCGGACAACCCGGCGGCGATGATGAATGGTCTGATGGATATGGGATGCGACCATCTCTTGCTCAGTGGCAGACGCGAGGCAAACGAGACCGTAATCAACACGCTTTATCACAACTATCGTATTATTGAACAATTCGAGTGGCCGCATCTAACGCGAGAATTTTACGGCGCGGGTTGTACCCTTTCATCTAGTCTGGCAGCATTGTTGGCACAGGGGCTGGATAGCTTGAGCGCCTGCCGTGAAGCACAAAGCTATTGTTGGCAAAGTCTTAAACACGCCTCGCGTTTGGGCATGGGGCAGTATCAGCCAGCAAGATTTTACTGGATGCACGAAGATGAGTAATTATATTAACCCGGTGACTAAGCATGTCAAAATCTGAATTGCTGTTTGAGCAAGCGTTAAAAGTGATCCCCGGGGGCGTTAATTCGCCGGTGCGGGCCTATAACGGCGTCGGTGGTACCCCAATATTTATTGATCGTGCGGAAGGTGCCTGCCTGATCGATGTCGACGGAAATTCTTACATCGATTATGTTGGTTCCTGGGGGCCGATGATTTGCGGCCACGCTAACCCGGAAATCATCGATGCGGTTTGTGCGGCCGCGCATAAAGGTCTCAGTTTTGGTGCTCCAACCCGACTCGAAATAGAATTGGCGGAAAAAATTTGTTCGACCCTGCCGTCCCTCGATCTGGTGCGTATGACCTGCTCTGGTACCGAGGCAACGATGAGCGCGATTCGCCTGGCGCGGGGATTTACCGGTCGCGACAAGATTGTAAAATTTGAAGGGTGCTATCATGGCCACGCCGATTCGCTGTTGGTTAAAGCCGGATCTGGCGCTCTCACGCTCGGGGTTCCGAGTTCGCCTGGAGTACCGGCGGCGATTGCCGATTTTACGATTACGCTCGAATACAATAATAGTGCGCAGGTAGAACAGCTATTTGATGAAATTGGCGATACGATCGCCTGTGTGATCGTTGAACCGGTTGCCGGCAATATGAATTGTGTGCTCCCAGAGGATGGGTTCCTCGCCACTCTGCGACGCTGCTGCGATGCATCGTCAGCAATCCTGATTTTCGATGAAGTAATGACTGGCTTTCGTGTTGGACTCTCGGGTGCGCAGGGACTGTATGGCATTACTCCTGACTTGACGACGCTTGGTAAGGTAATCGGCGGCGGTATGCCGGTAGGTGCATTCGGAGGGAAACGCGAGATAATGGAGCATATTGCGCCAACAGGCCCTGTCTATCAGGCAGGCACTCTCGCCGGTAATCCAGTGGCGATGGCTGCAGGCTTGAAGAGCCTGGAAATAATTTCACGCAGCGGTTTCTACGATGAACTTGAGACCAAAACACGTCGCCTGGTTACGGGCATACTGGAGGTAGCCGAGAGTAATGCTATTCCCATGTGCGCGAACCAGGTCGGTGCGATGTTCGGGTTATTTTTCACCGATCAGGCCAGGGTTAAAAGTTTCACCGATGTTAGTCGCTGTGATGTCGATCGATTCAAACAGTTTTTTCACGGCATGTTGCAACAGGGGATAAACCTGGCGCCGTCGGCTTTCGAGGCAGGTTTCGTCAGTTCTGCGCACAGCGATACCCAGATCCAGCAAACCATCGATAGTGCTGCACAGGTGCTAGGGAACATTTGATCAAGTACTGAATTATTTATTTCAGGCCCAATAGACCGAGTTTCAGGTTCTTGTCAGCGGGGAAGTTGCCGAGCCAGATTTCCAGCAGCGCATTTTTAAAATCTTGCCCGGGAATGAGTCCGAGCACGGTATTGTTTTTAATGATTGTCGTACCCTTGTCGGGAATATAATCAAGAATGAACTGGTCACTGGCAACTGCATCTTGCTTGAAATAACTGTTGAACTGATCGATACGATCTTGCAGTGCGATCAAATTTTCACTGGTCTGGTTTTTACTGAAGCCCTCATTCCAGGCCTTGATTAACTTTTTACTGGCCACCTCTTTGTAGACAAAATCCATTTGCATGCGGCTTGCGTTCGGGGCTGACAGGATTTCAGCAACGTTATCGGATTTATTTACCAGGTAAAGCGAACCAACATAAACATCGACCCAAAATTTTTCACGCAATCCGGCACCGTTGAGCACCAGTATCTCACCATTTTCGGCAGTAACCTGATCCTTGATAACAACACCGGCCAGTTCAACCGCGCGAAGCGGCAGGGCGAATAGAAATAACAATCCTACAAATATAAGCTTGTTCATCTGCATAGATCCCCCTGGTTTAGTTTCAGCTTATGAACACCCGTTATTCATTAGCCGTCACGTCTGGCTTGATATATTGAATCACGCCGAGACGAATTAACTCGGCATGCAAGATCAGGGCACGGTCGCCACAATCTGGAATTTCCAGCAAGCGTTGCTTGAGGTTGGTATCCAGCGGTAACAGGTATATGAGCTGGTACATCATCTCAGCAAAGCTCTGGTCCTGGCTTGATGGCCTGCCCTCCTGCGCACTGATGTGATCGAGCAATTCCTGCATATAGTAAAACTGCTCGGGGGTTTCGTCCGCATCGTTTTCATCGAGGATGGTTATTTTGGCCATGGTCAGGCCATTGTCTAAAATGCATGTGGATAGTATTTCAAACCGTTCTAATCCTAGCGCGGTAATGCCGAGCAGGCCGTCGGCCCTGTCCTGCCAGTCACTTATTCTTGCGGTGGTGCCGATCGAATGAATATCGGTATCGCTAAGTGTTTCTTCACCCTTAAAAATCAGAACGATGCCAAACGTGGAGTCTTCACGCATACATTGAGCAATCATGTCGAGATAACGCGATTCGAATATTTTCAGCGACAGCGTATTGCCTGGCAGCATTACGGTTTTAAGTGGAAATAGGGGCAATTCGGCCATGAAAGAATACAGAAATAATCGTTGAAGTATTATCCGCTACTCGGTTGATCTGGGCTAGTCCCTATTTCATCATGGGCCATCGTCATGCCGGACTTGATCCGGTACGGTATCAAGCTATGATAAAACTCAAAGTGCCGCTTTCATGCACTATTGGGGTCACTCCAACGCGGAGATATTTCGTTTTCTATTCCCAGGTGGTCGAGAATTCTGGCGACGACAAAGTCAATTATATCGCTTAACTGGCTTACGCCCTGATAAAAGCCTGGATTGGGTGGCAATATAACGACCCCAAGATTCGATAATTTGAGCATATTTTCGAGATGGATACTCGAAAATGGTGTTTCACGAGGCACCAGGACTAGTTTCTTCCGTTCCTTAATGATGACATCGGCAGCCCGATGGATCAGGTTTTCGCTGGTGCCGGCCGCGATAGCCGCGAGCGATCCCATGGTGCAGGGGCAAACTACCATAGCGTCGGCTACCGATGAACCGCTGGCTGCTGGTGAAGTCCATTGGTCTTTCGCGAAAACGCTGATGCGAGAAGGATCAGCATCGAACCGGGCCGTTAGTTGCTGCTGTATTTTTTGTGGGGATCCGGTCAACTTTAAATCTGATTCCATGCCCAGTACGATTTGTCCCGGCTGGGAACATATAAACTGGATATGGATATCGGTTTGCAGGCAAATTTCCAGCAGGCGGAGAGTATAGGGAGCGCCCGAGGCTCCGGTCATCGCGATAGTCAGAGTCTTTAAACTCATGGTTTAAAAATCATTTTTTCGAGCCGACCAGTTTTTCCGTTGTTTGCGATAGTCTCAAAACCAGGTTTTCGAGGAATATGCGGTAATATTGTAACTGGGTTTCAACCGATGCCTGCTCCATTAATGAGGTACTGACGCTCATCAGTGTCACATCATTGGTGCGGGCTATGATAGTGGCGCCGCGTGGCGCCTTGGTAATAAATGCAATTTCACCAAAACAGTCTCCCTGTTTCATGGTGCCGATTACCTTGTCTTTTTTGAGTACTTCGACCCCTCCCTTGATAACGATGAAGAAAGATGTTTCCTTGTCACCTTCGTTGACGATTACCTCGCCTTTTTTGTAGTCGTTCCATTCACTCGCCTCAACCACTTCGGTGATTTGTTCGTCGTTAAAATCTTTGAAAAAATTCAAATAGCGTAAAGCCGTCCATTGAGCCTGCATATCGATACGCTGGCCAACCTGTCGCAAACGTCCGAATGAACGACCTAGCTCGTCAGCCAGTACCTGCGCCGAATCGTGACGGTCGTAAATTATTTTCTGCATCGCCTTGTTGACGATTTCGACAACATGTTCAGGAATTTCCGGATTTATTTCCTGCAGCGATTCTGGTTCCAGATTGGCAATCTGGTAAAGCAGCGAGTCCAGGCTGCTGGCTTTATACGGAGCTTTTTTCGCCAGCAACGCGTACATCGAGGCTCCAAGTGAATAGATATCAGACTGTGCCACCAGACGTTTTTCTTCAGTTACCTGCTCGGGTGGCATATACATGGGGGAGCCGAGCACATCACCTTCAAGCCCGCCGGCACCGACATCAATATGGGCGATACTAAAATCCATGATTTTTACCTCGCCCTCATTACTCAACATGATGTTACCGGGCTTGAGATCGCGGTGGATCACGCCCTGGCGGTGAACATAGTCGAGTCCCTTGGCGCATTGGTAAATGACATCCACTACCTGGTTCGGGGTCAGGGTTTTATCTCCGATGACGTAATCCTGCAGGGTAACACCATCGACATATTCCATCACGATGTAGAGGTAATCGTCCTCCTGTCCAGCGTCGTAAACACCGATCACCGACGGATGATGCATTCTTCCTGCGCTGTAGACTTCGGCGAAGAAACCCTCGCGAATCTTTTGCGTGGTGGCCTCGTCCTGGTCTTCCTGCGAATGGGCAACCTTGATCGCGACGGTACGTTGTACAAAAGGGTCGAAGGCCTCGTAAACAACACCCATGGAGCCGCGGCCGATACGTCGTTTTATCTCGTATTTGGCGATCTTGGTTGGGCGTTGCTGAGATGTACTATTCATTCATTAGCCTGGATTGCATGGCGTTAATTAGGCGCTGATGTATATTATCAAAGCCTCCGTTGCTCATGATAACGATTTGATCACCGGGTTCGGTATTTTCCACCAGGTAATCTATCACCTGATTGATATCGGGTTTTATCATTAATAGTGTAGACGCTGTTTGAGCTATTGCATGTAAATCCCACCGTAAGGCCTTGTTTTCGCAAATTAATACCTCGTCCGCAGAAGCGATTGATCCTGCGAACAGATCCGCATGCACACCCATTTTCATCGTATTTGAACGTAGTTCGATTACCGCATAGAGACGACCCGCGGTTCCGGCCTTAAGTGCCTTTAAGGTGAGTTCAATCGCGGTTGGATGATGGGCAAAATCATCGATAATGCGAACGCCATCGATTTCGGCAATTATTTCCTGACGCCTTTTGACGCCGGAATATTGTTTGAGTGCCTCGATCGATGTTTGCACCGGTACCCCGGCATGCCTGGCAGCGAGCACTGCCGCGGCCGCGTTCATCGTATTGAACAGCCCGGGCTGGGCCAGTTCGAGATGATATGTTTTATCCTGTTTTCGATCGTATAAATTGCTGTCGTCATCGACCCTGAAATCTGCTTTTCTATCTTCAGCGGCAAAACTCAGGCACTCGGTCCAGCAACCCATCGATAGTACCTCGTCGAGTGCCTTACTATCACTATTATGAATTACCAGTCCTTTAGACGGTATGATCCGCAGCAGGTGATGAAATTGACGTTGAATTGCCGCCAGGTCATCAAATATATCAGCATGATCAAATTCCAGATTATTGAGAACAAGCGTCTTCGGATGGTAGTGAACAAACTTTGAGCGTTTATCGAAAAGGGCCGTGTCGTATTCGTCCGCCTCGATGACAAAAAATGGACTCTCTCCGAGGTGCGCCGATTGGGTAAAATTATTGCTCACACCGCCAATCAGGTAACCCGGATTCAAACCACTGTGTTGCAAAATCCAGGCAAGCATACTGCTGCAGGTGGTTTTCCCATGAGTACCAGCAACCGCGATTACCCATCGATCTTTGAGCACGTTTTCATAAAGCCATTGTGGGCCGGAAATGTAGCGCAGATTGTTGTCGAGAATGTATTCGAACTGCGGATTGCCGCGAGATATCGCGTTGCCAATGATGAATAGGTCGATATCATCGGGCAAACTGTCAGCCGTATAACCATCCTGCAAGGCGATGCCTGCATTGCTGAGCTGGCTGCTCATGGGTGGATAGACCCGGGCATCGGAGCCGGCTACTTCAATATCGAGTTCGCGCGCGAGCAAGGCGATACCTGCCATGAAAGTGCCGCAGATGCCGAGGATATATATTTTCAATTTTGTAGAACCTCTTAGAAGAACCAGACCACAATAAACTGGTAAACCAGAAAATAATTAAACGATATCATAGCTGCCATCAGGGTATTTACGTTGAAAGCCTTTTTAAAAATTGACGTCATTACCACCAGACTCCAGAATACGATCACCATTGTCGTATTTATAGCGATGCGGTTGAGGTCGCCGTCGACGAGGTCGTCCTGGACCAGCATCCGGTAGGCAGGAATGCTCACTATACTGATAATTATATTCACCCCGATTAACGCGGAAAAGGCCTGGGGAAAGCGCGGTAGCTGGCCTTTCCATTTCAGACCAGAATAGCAAACCAGTGCCAGTAGCAGCAGTTCCAGTGCGATTTGTGACAGAATTGTCGCGTAGCTTCGCTGTTCGTCGATCAGCGCAAATCCCACCAGGCAATAGCAAAATATACTCAGTATAATATTCTGTACGCCGCCTGGCAGGCGATCTGGGCCAGATATCAGTAAACACATTAGTGCATAATGCTTAATCGATATCAGCCACTGTTTTAGGTGATAATTCATTGAGTCAGATGAGCAAGATCGTGATCCGCATCATTACCTACTTGACTGATGCAATCAAATTAATTTGAAAAGGAATGAGGTATGCGGGTTAGTTGGTTATAATCACGCGAATTTTTTGTGTGCTACCTATTTTAAATGAATACCCAATCGGCTGGCGAAGTCAGTACTTTTCAGGAAATTATCCAGGCCCTGCAAAACTACTGGTCTGAGCAGGGCTGCGTCATTATGCAGCCACTGGATATGGAAGTCGGTGCGGGTACCTTTCATCCGGCAACATTTTTACGGGCAATCGGCCCAGAGCCCTGGCGTGCTGCATACGTGCAGCCTAGCAGACGCCCCACCGACGGGCGTTATGGTGAAAACCCCAACCGTCTGCAGCATTATTTTCAGTTTCAGGTATTGCTCAAACCCTCACCCGACGATTTTCAGGAGCTGTACCTGGGTTCGCTGAAGCAGTTGGGTTTCGACCCCCTGGTTCATGATATTCGATTTGTTGAAGACAACTGGGAATCCCCGACACTCGGTGCCTGGGGTCTGGGCTGGGAAGTCTGGTTGAATGGCATGGAGGTGACCCAGTTTACCTATTTTCAACAGGTCGGCGGCCTCGAATGTAATCCGGTTTCCGGAGAGATTTCTTATGGCATCGAGCGGCTTGCGATGTACATCCAGGGCGTTGATAGTATTTATGATCTTATCTGGGCCAGGGGCCCGCAGGGTACTGTGACCTATGGTGATATCTATCATCAAAACGAAGTCGAGCAATCGACCTATAATTTTGAGCTAGCCGATACCAAAGAGCTATTTCACTGGTTTGATGTTTGCGAGCAACAGGGTCAGATGTTGATTGATAACAAATTACCCTTACCCGCCTACGAACAGGTGATGAAAGCCTCCCATGCGTTTAACCTGCTCGACGCGCGTCACGCTATCTCGGTAACTGAACGCCAGCGGTTTATCCTACGCGTTCGGACCCTGTCGCGCGGCGTCGCCCAGGCTTATTTTGAATCCCGTGAACTACTTGGATTTCCTTTGCTGACGCATGCGGACGGTTAGTATATGAATACTGTCGATTGCCTTATTGAGCTGGGTACGGAAGAGCTGCCACCGAAGGCGCTGAAATCCCTGTCGCTAAGCTTTGCCGAATTGACCCGCAAAGCCCTCGAAGATTGTGGATTGGCACCATCCGCGGTACGCGTATTTGCCACTCCGCGCCGACTCGCGATGTTATTGCACGACGTACCAACCCGACAGGCTGATCGCGTAGTTGAAAAACGTGGCCCTGCGGTGAAGGCCGCTTTCGACGCAGAAGGCAAGCCTTCGAAAGCCGCACTCGGATTTGCGCAATCCTGCGGCGTAAGTTTTGAACAGTTGACC
>JBGUEB010000103.1:0-10922 GCA_041821565.1 Gammaproteobacteria bacterium
CCTTGCTCTGTGCGCGTAACCGCCTTGCCCTCACGTAAAAATCGTGCTTTACAGCGCACTTTTTAGTTTCGATAAAAAATTGTGTCTCTAACTATTCAGGACTGAGGACTGATGCCGCATTGTATTATTGAGTATTCTTCTGGGGTTGCCGATTGCATCGAAATTGGTGATCTGGTTGCGGCTGTACATCAGGGGGCCTTGAGTTCCGGGCTTTTTGATGAGTATGATATCAAGACTCGTGCTGTCGCCTATACGCATCATCGTACCGGCACTACGCGGGATTCGTTTGTGCATGTTACGGTACGCCTGTTGTCGGGTCGTGACGATGCGCAAAAGGCGGATCTGAGTGAAAAGTTGCTGGCGCAGATCGAACCTTTGCTGCCTGCTGTTGTCAGTGTTGGTGTCGAGATCTGTGATATGCACAGAGATAGTTACCGCAAGCGAGTGCTGACTTAACAGGGTCAGTGTCAGAATATAGCCTCACTCTGAATAATGTTTAGATACCGTAATTTAAATAGTCTTCTATTGGTGGGAATACTGTTAGGAATATCTTCCCTGTCTCCCGCATCCCCTTCTGTGCATTTGCTTGGCTTTGTTGAAAGCCTTTGTGCCGGTGAAAACAATTGTTTTGAGTTGCGGGTCGAGAAGGAATACCTGGACCTGGCAGCTAGCAGGATCATCGTCCGTTTTGATCTCAACAGCAAGATCTATGATCCGGAAAACTACGAATTAACCTTGCAACAAAGCGATATTGTCGAGGGCTCGCATCTAAGGCTTTTGTTACGTCTAGATGAAGGCGGCTCCGAGCAGGATTACCATGCACAGTTCATCTGGATTGGCGATTGATGATCGCTGTTTGAGCGCGTTCAGCTGCAGGCTTTGCGAAACAGGTCGGAAGCATGTTCCGGGGTGACATTTCTAAGTATCTCAAGCAAGGCCCAGGCCGGTTTTTCACTAATACTCAAATACTCATTGTCTGGCTCGAATGATCGCTGATAGGCGCAAATACAAACACTCATGCAAAGCCGCATACAGATAAAATCGAATAGCACGCTGATTTCGGCCTCATTTAACGGTAGTTGCGCGTGGTAACCTTTAATGACCGCCACCGCGGCATCTAGCGGCTTTTCTTTTGCCAGCATCGCATAGGCAGCGGCTATCGCCGGTTCGGCAGTGATCCACGAGTACGTCATATCGCCAAAATCGATGATGCTGGTGACATGCTGGCCCGGGGACTGATCATCGCTTACCAGTACATTATTGTCATTCGCATCATTGTGAATCACGCCCTCGCGCAGATCCCGGGTTAAAGGTAAAGCACAGTCGCGAAAATGGCTCTCGAAATACTCGATCAATTTTCGCCGGTCTTCCGAAGCTAGCAATGGTTTGAATCGATCCAGTGTCGTCAACGCATCTGACATATTCCACAGCAATGGTCTGTCCAGCGCCTCGTGCTTAAATCCCTGGAGTGACAGATCGATCTGCGCCAGTGATTTACCGAGATCTTCCAGTAGTTCCGGGCTGTGAGGATTTATGCTGGATAACAGCTTGCCTTCAACGTAGTTGAGCATGCGGCAGTAATGATGGATACCAGGTTCACTGATGATGACCTCGATGACTCGACCGTTAACTGACTCGATACTGGAGGCCCGGTGAAGCATTACCCTGTATTCTTGCAGTCGTTGCAGAACCTGGTGCTGGCACTCAAGTATGCCGTAGGGTTCATCCTGATTGGCGATTTTAAATACGTATTGACCGTTTTCTGTATGCAACAGAAAATTCAGGTCGCGTTCACCGTTCAAAACCTTCAAAGTTCCACGCAGACCGTACAGGCGTTCGATAATTTCGGCAGCCTGGTCGGTGCTGAAGTCAGGTAATATGCAGATTTCGGTCATGATTAGGTGTCGCGGAAAATACAGGGGTCTATCTTACCTAAAAAAACGGTGGCATAGGCTATCGCTTTTTTTACTTTTCGGCAGGCGGCGAGGTGTCGCTCTCCTGTATTAAAATGTCGTGTTCACCCAACCTTTAAGCCGCTTTATTCTATAATTTGAATCGATACGATCGAGGAAGAGTAAATGACCCTACGTCTGGGCATAGATACTGGTGGCACTTTCACCGATGCAGTTCTGGTTGACGATCAAAAACATATTGTCGCGGCCGAAAAAAGCCTGACCACACGCTTTGATTTGACCATTGGTATCGGCGATGTCATCGATAAATTGTCAAAAGAAATGCTCGCACGGGTGAGTATGGTGTCCTTGTCTACCACCCTGACTACTAACTCGGTGGTCGAAGACCTGGGCGCACCGGTCTGCGTATTGCTGCCCGGTTATAACGAGGCGCAGGTCAAACAAAGCGGCTTGCTTGAAATTTTACCGGCACAACTGGTGGTCATACTCGAAGGTGGTTTCGATGCCGTAGGCCAGGAACATCAGCCGCTGAATCTTGAACACGCGCGTAAAGCAATCGTCAAATTGCAGGACCAGGTATCTGCTTTTGCGATTTCGAGCATGTTTGGTACACGCAACTCGAGTCACGAAAATGCGTTAAAGTCGATGGTCACCGAACTGACCGGAATGCCGGTTATTTGCGGTTACGAGCTCGCGTCGAGCCTTGGAGCTCCGCGGCGTGCATTAACCGCCGCCCTGAATGCGAGGATGGTGCCACCGGTCAAGGAGCTGATCGCATCGGTCACAGAGATACTGGAACGACACCGGATTGACGCGCCATTGATGATTGTAAAAGGTGATGGCTCGCTTGCGAGCAAGGATAACGCAATCGAAAAACCAATTGGTACGGTATTGTCGGGCCCGGCTGCAAGTGTCATCGGTGCCTGCGCACTCAGCGGACTGGAAAATGCTATTGTCGCCGATATGGGTGGTACCACGACCGACATCGCGATTGTGCGTAATGGTCAGCCAGAACTTTGTAAGGACGGTGCGACTATTGGTGACTGGCAACCGATGATCGAAGCCGTGCGGGTTAATTCGGTTGGTCTCGGCGGTGACAGCGAAGTGCGGTTTGGCGGCCACAGGGGACTGACTATCGGGCCGCGCCGGGTGGTGCCAACGAGCTTGCTCGCGCATTTATACCCAGAGGTAATTCCCAAACTCGAATCACAGTTAAATGGCATGGTAAGTGCGCGTAGCAATCGTTTCGTGATGCGTTTAGAGAACAACCAGGCCCTGCTCAACCAACTCAATAGCGTAGAACGTGAAGCCTGGGAATCCCTCTCGGATGCACCCGCTGAACTTGACTCGATCGTGCTCGGGAACCGTGAATTTGCACGCGCGATGGCAAGGCTGAAACGCCTCGGTCTGGCAATATACAGTGGTTTTACGCCCACCGACGCTGTGCATGTGCTCGGTATCAATTCTCACTGGGATCCACATGCAGCGGAGTTGTCAGCAAGAATCTGGATGCGGCAAATGCGATATCTGTATGGCTACGGACGTTGGGATGCCGATGATTTTGAACAGGCCTGCCGACAGGTTTATGAATTGGTGCAATCGACTATAAGTCGAACCCTGATCGAAGTAGGGCTAAACGAATCAGAATTTTCTGGTAATACGCGTGCCAGTGGGGTCACTGAAATACTGACTAAAATGGTGCTCGACAAGGGCAAGGAGCCACACAGGAATCCATTATTCAAACTTGAGTTTGCGAGTGATTATCCAATTGTCGCGGTCGGTGCTCCGGCTGCGAGCTATTATCGAGATGTTGCCGAATCGTTGCAGGTAGGTTTGCACCTGCCGCAACACGCCGATGTTGCAAATGCTTTTGGCGCCGTCATGGGCAGTGTTATACAACGGGCCCAGGTTACCGTGACGCAACCGCAATTTGGTACTTTCTGTCTGTTTAATAACGATCAACCCCAACAGTTTGGGACCCTGGCCGCAGCCAGACAATGTGCCGAGGATATCGTCATGCGGGAAGCCGAACGCAAGGCAATAGACGCCGGTGCCAGAAATCCACAAGTCACCCTGAGTTACGAAGATATCCATGTTAACGATGAAATCGATGGCGAACTATTCCTGGAGTCGATGGTTATCGCTACCGCTATCGGTCCTGCCTGTGACTGGCAGGGTGAAACCAGCACGTGATTCCCGCAGCGCTCGAAGCAAAACTGCAGGATTTCGGTCTTCATTTGCGAGGATTGCTGAAGTTTACAGACGAAGAGATTGAATCTCTTCATCTGGGTGTCGATGATGAGGTTTCGGTTGCCCTGGTCGGTAACACAGGCTCCTCGTATTGGCCGGTGTTTGTACAATCCCCCGAGTACCAGGATGGACTGCCGGATTCGCTTGACCGCTGGAGCAGACGTGTAGCCGAACAGGTGGCGAATGATATCGGTGCGAAAGCAATTTACCCCTTCGAGGGCCCGCCCTATTTCCCTTTTCTACAATGGGCGAAACGTGCCGAATCACTAAGCCAGTCACGCATGGGCCTGATGATTCATCCACAGTATGGGCTCTGGCATTCCTATCGATTTGGCCTGCTGATAGCTGACATGCCAGTACCCGGGCCGAAAGCCAGTGCAACTAAAAGTCCCTGTGAAAGCTGCGAAACCCAGCCCTGCCTCAATACCTGTCCGGTCGGGGCATTTAGCGTGCAGGGATACGATGTCGCTAGCTGCGCTGCCCATTTGCAACAAACCCCCGACGCGCGTTGTCATCAAGAGGGTTGCCTGGCACGTCTGGCCTGTCCGGTGGGCGAATCTTATCGATATGATTCTGCCCAACACCTGTTTCATCTACAGGCTTTTATCGCAGCAAGATAGTATCAAGGGGTCAGATGCGTTGATTTTCCAACTGGCTTTCCCCCTCTCTCTCAGGGAGCGCCCGAGGGCATAGCAAGGGCAGGGGCGGTGCGACGCCTCGCGAAGGGGCCTAGATAAAAGATTCGCTAGTCCTGGGCCTGTACAGATGTCAGTGCAATCAGGTAATAAACATCGTCTGCTGAACAACCTCGTGATAAATCGTTAGCCGGTTTATTCAAACCCTGCATGATCGGGCCGATTGCGGTCGCGCCGCCAAATCGTTGCGCTATCTTGTAGCCGATATTGGCGGCATTCAGATCGGGAAATATTAATACATTGGCATTGCCCCGGGTCTTCGAGTCCGGGAATTTCCGCGCTGCAACAGACGGCACAATCGCGGCATCGAGCTGAATTTCTCCATCGATGGTTAAATCGGGTTGTTGTGCACGGACCAGTGCAGTGGCCTCGCGTACCTTGTCGACAAATGGATGCTCGGCGCTGCCGTTGGTTGAGAAGGAAAGCATTGCGACCCGGGGTTCAGCGTCTATGAACTGGCGCGCACTATGTGCCGAGGCAATAGCGATTTCGGCAAGCTGTTCAGCACTGGGATCGATCACGAGCGCACACTCCGAAAAAATCATCGCCTGCTTTGGACTATGATGTTCGGATTCAAATATCATCAACATGAAACTCGACACGGTGTCGAATCCCGGCGCTGCACCAACTATTTGCAAGGCCGAACGTACCCGGTCACCCGTGGTGTAGTGCGCACCGGCAATCGAACCATCGGCCTCACCCTCGCGTAACATCAAATCGGCGAAATATAGCGGGTCCTGCGCTAGTTGCTGTGCCAGTTCCTGTGTCATGCCCTTCTTTTCGCGTAACTCAAATAATTTTTGCGCATAAGCAGGCAATCGTTCCGAGGTCTTTGGATCTTCGATGCGGATATCGTTCAGTTTCAGGCCGGCGTCGGCGGCCTGCCGCTCGATAGATTCACGGTTACCTATCAGTACGCAGGATGCAATACCATCACCGCTTGCACGCACCGCGGCTTCGATCACTCGGATATCATCACCCTCGGCTAAAACCACGGCCCTGGGATTGCTGCGAGCCTGTTTAATAATATGATTAAATATTTTCATGGGGTATCGATCCTGAATTTAGGGCAGAATAGGGTTTTGATAGAATTCAAGCAAGCCTTTCAAACCGGGCCTATACTTATTTTCTGACGAAATATCCAGTTAGGAGTATTGATTTACTCCCTATGTATAGACGATATTGACAGGCCGAGTTGCAAGGGCCTTCCTGAGCAAGGATAACGGTACATCAGGGAATATCTGGTATATCAGATATTCCACTGCTTGAAGGGTATGCCGACTAAATCGGCAGCGTATGTCATAGTTTTAACAAAATTTTAGAAAATCATAGTTAATTTCCTTTTTGGGCTGGGCAATCAATGAAAATAGGCGTACTCAAAGAAATTCATGTCGATGAAAAGCGTGTAGCGACGACACCCGATGTCACCGAAAAACTGATCAAGCTCGGTTTTGAGGTAATTGTCGAGTCCGGTGCCGGTGCCGGGGCAAATTATTCCGACAGCCTGTATGAAGCGGCGGGCGCCAGTATCGGTAAAAATGCAGCATCGACCTGGGCAGCATCGGACCTGGTGCTTAAGGTGCGTCCCCCCGAGCAAAATCTTGAACTCAACAAACACGAAATCGATTTAATGCCGAACGGTTGTCGATTGATTAGTTTCCTGTGGCCTGCACAAAACGAAAATATGCTCAAGCGGCTGGCGCAAAACAATGCCACCGCCTTATCGATGGACAGCATTCCGAGAATATCGCGCGCGCAAAAACTAGATGCGCTGAGTTCGATGGCTAATATCGGTGGCTACCGTGCCGTGATCGAGGCTTCGAGTTACTTTGGACGTTTTTTCTCCGGCCAGATTACTGCCGCGGGCAAGGTCGACCCGGCCAAGGTGATGGTGATAGGCGCAGGTGTCGCGGGTCTGGCCGCCATCGGCACGGCAAAGTCACTGGGTGCAATTGTGCGGGCTTTCGACACGCGCCCGGAAGTAAAGGACCAGATTCAAAGTATGGATGCAGAATTTCTCGAACTCAATTTTGAAGAAGATGGTAGTGGTGAAGGTGGTTACGCCAAGGTCATGAGCAAGGAGTTCATTGACGCTGAAATGGCGTTATTTGCAGAACAGGCTAAAGAAGTCGACATTATTATAACGACCGCTTTAATCCCGGGGAGACCAGCGCCAAAATTGATTACGAAGGAAATGGTAGACAGCATGCGTGATGGCAGCGTCATCGTCGATCTGGCCGCAGAGCAAGGTGGTAACTGTGAACTCACGGTACCCGGTAAAGTCGTGAAAAAACATGGTGTACATATCGTCGGCTATACCGATTTACCCAGCCGCCTGGCAACCCAGTCAAGTCAGTTGTATGCCACCAATATCTACAACCTGATCGAAGAGATGTGTCCCGCGAAAGACGGCAATATTGAAATCGATATGGAAAATACCGTGGTGCGCGGTGCCACCGTTGTTAACAGTGGTGAAATTACCTGGCCACCACCGCCGATCGAGGTATCGGCGGGGCGTAAACCTTCGTTTGGCGGACAGGCGGTTAGTGTCGAGGCCGAACCCGCGAAGCCTGTAGCAGCTCCTTCGGCTGTTGCCAAAGCGGCTAAAAGTGCCTGGATACCAATGATTATCGGTGGGTTGGCCCTGTTCGGTCTTGGTCTTGTTGCGCCGCCATCGTTTATGGCGCATTTCACCGTGTTCGTGTTGTCCTGTTTCATCGGCTACATGGTGATCTGGAACGTATCGGCCTCGCTGCACACGCCCCTGATGAGTATTACGAACGCTATCAGCAGTATCATAATACTCGGTGCCGTGACCCAGTTATCGTCCGACAACCCGATCATCATGTATATGTCGGCATTCGCTATTTTTATCACCAGTATCAATATTATCGGTGGTTTTTCGGTCACGCAGCGCATGCTGCAAATGTTCAAGGGATAGCGCTATGCCAGACAGTTTAATCACAGTTAGCTACCTCGGCGCCGCGGCCCTGTTCATCCTCGCACTCGGCGGGCTCAAAGATAATGTGTCTGCGCGACGCGGCAATTTATACGGCATCATCGGCATGACGATAGCGGTATTGATTACCGTCATCGCTTTCGTATCAAAAAACCACAACCTGCTGATCGTCGTCATGATCGCTGGTGGTGTGATTGGTTTTGTGCTTTCGCTGCGGGTAAAAATGACACAAATGCCCGAACTGGTGGCGATTCTGCACAGCCTCGTTGGTCTCGCCGCGGTGCTTATCGGTTATGCTAATTTTATGGATCCGGGTATCGAACTCGTGGGCGTCGAGAAAACCATCCACGAAATCGAAATCTTTATCGGAGTCTGTATTGGTGCGCTCACCTTTACCGGTTCGGTCATTGCTTACGGAAAGTTAAGCGCGATCATCGGCGGCAGACCCTTAATGCTACCCGCCAGGCACTGGCTCAATCTAGTGTTGTTTATTGGCGTGATTGTTGTCGGCACCAGGTTTGTCGGCGCTGAAAGTCATGGCGACGCTTTGTTCATGCTCATCGTAATGACAGCTTTCGCGCTGGTTTTTGGAGTACACATGGTTGCTGCCATAGGTGGTGCCGATATGCCGGTAGTTATATCGATGCTGAATAGCTATTCGGGTTGGGCCGCAGCGGCAACAGGGTTCATGCTGTCGAACGATTTGTTGATTGTTACTGGCGCGCTCGTGGGCAGTAGCGGCGCAATCCTGAGTTACATCATGTGTCGCGCGATGAATCGTAATTTTATCAGCGTCATCGCGGGCGGGTTTGGCACATCAGGAGGCTCGTCCAGTGCCGCTGCCGAAGGCTATCAGGGTGAAGTACAGACCATCGATATCGCTGAAACGGCACATTTGCTCAACCATGCCAGTGAAGTTATGGTCGTGCCTGGTTATGGTATGGCGATGGCGCAGGCACAGCATGCGGTGTCGGAAGTTGCAAAAATGCTGAAAGCAAAAGGTGTCAACGTGCGTTTTGGAATTCACCCGGTCGCAGGGCGCATGCCGGGCCACATGAACGTATTGCTGGCAGAAGCCCATGTGCCATACGATATCGTTTTTGAAATGGACGAAGTCAACGACGACTTTCCCAGTATTGACGTCTCCCTCATTATCGGCGCAAACGATACGGTTAACCCTTCTGCACAGGAAGACGAAGACAGCCCGATTGCCGGTATGCCTGTACTCGAAGTGTGGAATAGCGAAACCACCATCGTACTCAAGCGCGGTATGGCGGCTGGATACGCCGGCGTCGACAATCCGTTGTTCGTTAAGGATAATACACGTATGCTGTTTGGCGATGCGAAGGAGAGCCTGGACTTGTTGATCAAGGCTATATAAGGCGCTTTCCAGACCCCGAACTGGGATCAATTCACCAAATAGTGATATGATCAGGTGATGGTGGCACCAGCGTGTCACTTAAAAGAACAGGAACACCTGTCTGATCCGGGCTAATATGAACCGTAATCACGGAAACCTTAACGTCGCACTCCTTCCTGGCCTGATACTGGCCGCTATAGCCGCAGGCGGATGGTATTATTACTATTCCGAACTGGATAAAAATCAGTCCCTGGAAAAAAATAATGAATCAGTGCAGCGAGAACTGAACCAGGAACTGGAGCAACAACAAAATACGATCGATCAACTCACTCAAACCGAACGGGAACTGCAAGCAAGCCTGGCTTTGGAAATAGAATTACAGGAGCAACTACAGGCCTCGTTTGAGGCGATTAAAGTAGAAAAAGAACAAAAGGAAATTAGCATGCAACAAGAGGCGAATAGAGTTGCATCTACCACGGCTGAACTTGAAAAAGAACTGCAGCAACGACAGGCCCGGCAAAAATCACTAGAGGACAATATCAGCAGGGTAAGTGGAGAAAAGTCACAACTCACCGGCGAGCTCGAACAAGAGCAAAATAAAAGGCAGCAGTTGCAACAGCAAATTGCAAATATCGTCGATGACGTTGGCCAAAAAGAAAAAGCATTAGCATATGCAGAGTTCGATGTTTCACAGTTGAATCAAGAATTAGAGACTACCAGGCGGGAACAAAACCTTCTCGTAGCCGACATCGAAGAGCTAAATCGGCAGCGCAATAAAGATTCAGAACATTTTGCAAATCTGAAAAGGCGGCTTGAGCAGGAATTAAACCAGAGTCAGGTCGAAATAGCACAACTCAAAAATCAAATGACAGTCATCAAACTGACAGACGATGTCCTGTTCAGTTCAGGTTCTGCCGACATCAAAGCGGACGGTAAAAAAGTGCTATCACTCATCGCCGAGTCTCTAAACGCCTACCCTGATAGAGCTATCAGCATTGAAGGTCACACGGACCATGTCCCCATCGGCAATAATCCTCGTTATGCCTCAAACTGGGAACTCTCTAGCATGCGTGCGCTAGCCGCTCTCAACTACTTTCAGCAAAATAGCCAGGTGGATCCAAATCGACTGAAACTAGTCGGTTATGGTGAATACCGACCCGCCTACAGTAATGCTACAGCCGAAGGCCGAAAGCGTAACCGCAGGATTGAAATCATAATTTTGCCACCGGAGTCGGCGCTAGCGCCCCAGAACTGACAAATATTTTCCGCCAGTATCTTCACCTTTACAGTTGGGACAAATTCCCTTACGAATCCTGGCGAACTACCGATTCACCCGCCTGCTCTAATAACCTGGTAACAACTTATTCAAGACCCAATTAGTCCCCAGGTGATGGACCCGGGTTAAACGGAGATTTATGAGCGGCCTGGTTCATAACCTTACCGATCGGGAAATACTGGCAATTGCCGAATATCTCACGGGTCCATAAATTAGGAGATTAGAAATGTGTGAGTCACTGCGTACTCTGAATATAGAGCTGGTCGAGCGCGCGCAGTATATCGTGCCGACTGATTTGTCCGACCAACTGGCCGTTGCGCAGCACCGGGAAACGGCGAAAGTTGGAGTTCAGAAATTTCTCGGCAGCGGTGAGGATACTGGTGTCGGCCTCGATATGCTCTACCTCGTGGCTCATGTATTGCTCGACCTTGCCACCCCAATCCTGATGGTAGGCGGTATTATAAACAAT
>JBGUEB010000104.1:0-10878 GCA_041821565.1 Gammaproteobacteria bacterium
TTTCCTGGCAAGGCGGAAATGCGCGCAGAAGCGCAGTTTACACGTAGTAAATGAGCATTCGAGCACATTTTCAACGCGGCCAGGGCGCGCAAGACGGCTTTTTACGACACCCTCACGCGGTAGATAGGCCTATTCTCGGGTAGTCAGCTAGAGTATCCTTCCCCTTTTTTGTCGCCTGGTAAAATTCGTTTATGGATCAGCAGTACAACCCCGCGGAAGTCGAAACCAGTGCCCAGCAGTTCTGGATCGACTACGGCTCTTTTGAAGTTACCGAAGACCCGCATAAAGAAAGCTACTATTGCCTGTCGATGTTCCCCTACCCGAGTGGCAAGTTACACATGGGTCATGTGCGTAATTACACCATTGGTGATGTTATTTCGCGGTTTCAACGCATGCTTGGCAAGAATGTGCTGCAGCCTATGGGCTGGGATGCATTCGGCATGCCGGCCGAAAACGCGGCGATCAAAAATAATGTGCCGCCGGCTAAATGGACTTATGAAAACATCGACTACATGCGTGACCAGTTAAAATCCCTCGGATTTGGCTACGACTGGAAACGCGAACTGGCGACCTGTAAGCCGGAATATTATCGTTGGGAACAATGGTTTTTTACGCGCTTGATGGAAAAAGGCATTGCTTACAAAAAGACCGCACCGGTCAACTGGTGTCCACTGGATCAAACCGTACTCGCCAATGAACAGGTTATAGAGGGCTGTTGCTGGCGTTGCGATACGCCGGTAGAAAGACGTGAAATCGCGCAATGGTTTTTAAAAATCACCGATTACGCCGAGCAATTGCTGGCAGATCTGGATACGGTCGAGTGGCCGGAACAGGTTAAAACCATGCAACGAAACTGGATTGGACGTTCTGAAGGCATGGAAGTCGAATTCGAAGTACCGGGCCACGATTCGTTGATGGTGTATACCACACGTCCGGACACGCTTTATGGCGCTACTTTCATAGCTATTGCGGCTGAACATCCGCTCGCGTTACAGGCCGCAGAAACCAGCCCCGATATCGCCGCTTTTGTCGAAGACTGCAGGAAAACCAATACTGCCGAGGCAGCGCTCGAGAAAATGGAGAAACGCGGGCTGGCACTGGGTATTAACGCGGTCAACCCGGTGAACGGTGAGGAGATACCGATCTGGATCGCCAACTTTGTTCTCATGGGGTATGGCACCGGTGCGATTATGTCGGTGCCGGCGCACGATCAGCGCGACTGGGAATTTGCGCGTAAATACGGCATCGAAATTCGCCAGGTGATTGCGCCTGCAGATGGATCCAACATCGATCTGGATGACGGATCATTTGTTAGCAAAGAAGGTATTTGCTGCAATTCTGACTTTCTCAACGGTCTGGATTTCGAATCCGCTTTCAATCGTATTGCCGATTCTCTCGAAGATGATGGCAAAGGTGTTCGACAAGTTAATTATCGTCTACGGGACTGGGGCGTATCACGCCAACGATACTGGGGCGCTCCGATACCGGTCATCAATTGCCAGAATTGCGGCACGGTCGCGGTGCCAGCCGGGGATTTGCCGGTTGTTTTGCCGGAAGATATCGAATTCGAGGGCATAGGTTCTCCGCTCAAACGTATGGATTCGTTTATCCAAACGACCTGTCCAGTCTGCGGCGGCGCGGCCGAGCGTGAAACCGATACTTTCGATACCTTTATGGAATCATCCTGGTACTACGCTCGTTACGCCTGCAGCGATCAGGGTGATGCAATGCTGGATGCGCGCGCCGATTACTGGGCGCCGGTTGATCATTACATTGGTGGTATAGAACACGCGATTCTGCACCTGCTTTACGCACGTTTTTATCACAAGTTATTACGCGACGAAGGACTGCTGCATTCAGACGAACCATTTAAGAGCCTGCTAACCCAGGGTATGGTTCTTAAAGATGGCAGCAAGATGTCCAAATCCAAGGGCAACACCGTAGACCCACAGGAACTAATCGATCGTTTTGGCGCAGATACGGTACGCCTGTTTATCATGTTCGCATCGCCGCCGGAACAGTCGCTGGACTGGTCCGATGCCGGAGTAGAAGGGGCACATCGATTCCTTAAACGGCTATGGAAAGCGATCTACGAGCACATCAGTTCGGGTTCAGCCGACGCTAGCAGCGTGACTTTAGACAATCTTGACGAAGATCAGAAAGCTATGCGTCGCAAACTACACGAGACGATTAAAAAGGTGAGTGATGATTTTAGTCGACGGCTGACATTTAATACCGCTATCGCCGCCAACATGGAATTGCTCAATAGTGTCAGCAAGTTTGATGACGATTCGAATATGGCCAGGGCTGTACGGCAGGAAACCTTCGAAAACATGGTGTTGATGTTAGCGCCGATCATTCCACACTTTTGTCATCGGCTTTGGCGGGATCTGGGACATGACAGCGTTATTATTGACTGCCCATGGCCGCAATATGATGAGCAGATACTGGTTCGGGATAGCCTCGAAATGGTGATTCAGGTGAATGGCAAGCTGCGCGGTAAAATGCAGATAAAGGCAGGCTCAGACAAGACTGTCTGCGAAGAAATGGCATTTAAAAATGAACAGGTTCGACGTTACATTGATGATGCGCCGATAAAAAGGGTAATCGTTGTGCCAGATAAGCTGGTTAATATAGTCATATGAGCGAGTTGAGCAGACTAGCTGGAACAAGAGTGAATCTATCGCAGTCATTTGTTGTATTTGCGTTGGTTGGCATGCTATCTGCCTGTGGATTTCAGTTGCGTGGAGTCGGGACACTACCGCCAGAGCTTCAGTCAATCGATTTGCAGGCCGATAGTTTGAGTGTTAGCCAGGTGAACTTGTTGAGCCAGAATTTGGGGCAGGCTGGAGCCAGTTTATCTGACGATGGGTCGACTGACAGGGTCCAGCTAGCGGTGGCGATCAAGTCATTACCCGATCGTAATCTAGCTAATTCGGTAGGAGCGAATGCAGTAGTTGTTCGAGTTTCGCGTGAATTAACTTATAGCCTGACCTCTAATGCGGGCGAGCGCCTGGTGAATCAAAAAAATATCTCACGACAGGTAGATTTAACCCTCGACAATAACAACCCCATCGGCATAGAGTTCGAGAGAGAAAATGCAATAGCGTCGCTTGACCGAGAATTGATTTATCAATTGATATTGCTGCTGGAGCAATATTAAAAATCCAGGGTTTCGGAAATATTTTTGCTACTTAAATTTACCGCTCAATCACAACAGTTTATAATCGCCGAATTCGGACTGGGATTCAGGTCGATGACGCCCTGAAAGTCCAGGTGTGATGAATGAAGGATCAACAATAACACAACCTAATATGCCCGAATCGAGTTTAACCAAACGACAACGCAATACTATGATCTGGATCGCTTTGACTGTGGTCGGACTAATCCTGTTTATGTTTGTGGGTGTGGAGCGAGGCCGTCAGGTCACCGCGGTAACAGAGGTCGTGCAGGAAAATAACAGGGTTGAAATTGAACGAAGCCAGATAATACCACCTGGTCTGCGGGCGCGTGAGTATATCGCTGAGATCCGAGCGGGTGGAGAGCCTTATCCGCTGGCGAATATTTTTGAGAAAGGATCGATTTTTGAGGAACAGGGTAACCTGGCCGATGCACACCTGCTCTACTTTTTTAGCGCCAGGGAAGACTATATCCCCGCGATCATGAAAATGGGTGAAATGGCGGATCCGACCCTGTTTCGGGCGGAGAACAGTTTGCTCGATCAGGCCGATTCGATTCAGGCTTACAAATGGTATAAAAAAGCGGTAGCACTCGGACATGGTCCTGCCACGGATGGGGTTAAAAACTTGAAGCAGTGGGCTACTGAAGCATCAATAATGGGCCATCCCGATGCGCGCCAGTTAATGCTGAATTTTGAATAGTGAGCGCAATGAGAATTCTATGAAAATAATGATACGGCTTTTAATTACTGGACTGATCAGCGTACTTTCCTGCGGTCTGCAGGCCGCGACTGAAAAACCCTTGCTCATGGAAGGCAAGAAAACCCTGTATCAGCGAGTGCTCAGTATCCCCGACGCCAGAATCTATCCAGCACCGGATCAGACGGCAGCTTCAACCGAGGTAACACCTTTTAGCGTCCTTTATGTATATGCCAGGCAGGATGACTGGATCAGGGTCGGTTATGATAGTTTCGGAGCTATGGCAGGATGGATGCGGGATGGCCAGGCTATAGTCTGGAACCAGGCACTGACAATCTCATTCAAGGATCCCCAGAATATACAGCGAGTCATGCTGTTTAACACAAAAAAGTCCTTGCAAGACCTGGTCGATGGATATGACACGGATGCTTATCAGCAGCTTTACCAGTCGGTGGTAGATGGTGAGAGCGGTGCAGATTCGCCGATTGTAGCGATTCAACCCGACGCCCATATCGATATTCGAGAAAATTTTTACCTCGTGCCCATCAAACAACACGAAGATATATTTCTCGATAATGAACAGGCCCGTTTGCTGGAAATAGCCAGCGTACCACTTCAGGACAGCAAGCCCGAAGAAGTTGAGCCGGTTGAGGCGAATGCCAGTCCCAAAAGTTATCGCAGTGGTATTCATTTCGTGATTGATTCAACTTCGTCAATGGGGCCTTATATAGATCGTACGCGGGAAGCAGTTACCCGGGTTTATTCGGCGATCGAGAAACAGGGGCTGACCAACCAGGTAAATTTTGGACTCACTGCCTATCGGGACAATCTCGAACAGGTTCCCGAACTCGAGTATTTGACCCGGCAATACGTTAGCCTGGAGCAGGGAGCTGATGCCGAACAGTTTCTGGATCGAGTTAACTCCCTCAACCCCGCCGAAGTTTCGAGCCGTGATTTTCGTGAAGATGCCTACGCCGGAATTATGTCAGCGATCGAAGATACAGACTGGACTCGTTTCGACGCACGTTATGTTGTTCTGATTACTGATGCCGGGCCTCGAGAAAGCCATGATGTGCTTGGCACAACCGGGCTTAGCGCCCAGACTCTACGGCAGCTTGCTTATGACAAGGGAATTTCAATCTGGGTGTTGCATTTACGTACGCCCTCATTGGTTGCCGACCATGAAAACGCTGAGTCTCTGTATAAAGAACTGTCTCTTTATCCTGGCATCGGAGATTTCTACTATGGCGTCAATCTTGGCCAGGTCGACGAATTCGGCAATGTTTTGGAAATATTGGCGAATCAGATTACACAACAGGTACTGGCGACGACAAAAGGCGTGCCGCCGATTCCGCTGGAAGAAGATGTCCAGCCCCAGCCCCCGGTCCAGCCCCAACTGTCTGATTTACAGGGTCGGGTCGCCAGGCTTGGCAATGCCCTGCGGCTCCGTTACCTTCGGCGTGAATCGGGTGAACCGCTGCCTAGCGTATTCAGTGCATGGATAGTAGACCGGGACTTTATCAATCCAGGGCGTTCAGCGGTTGACGTGCGGGTTTTGATGACGCGCGATCAACTCAGTGATCTGAAAAGTGTGATGCAACAGGTGCTCGAACTTGCGGAAGAGGGTGTGTTAAGCCCCCAAAACTTTCTCGATGATCTGAAAAGTCTCGCAGCCACCGTGAGCCGCGATCCTGCCGCGGTAGCAGGCAGTACCTCGGGTGCTGGCACTAATCTGGCGGAGATGGGTTATATGCGTGAATACATGGAAGATTTGCCCTATACCGGCGAGGTAATGGATTTAACCATCGAAAGTTGGGAAGAATGGTCAGCCAAGGTACAGATCGAGTTCATGAACAGGCTGGATAGTAAAATCAACTATTATCAGACCTTGCACGACCATACCGATTTATGGGTTACGCCCGGAGGTGGACCGGTGACCGGAAGTTCGGTATTCCCGGTTTCGCTAGATCTTCTGCCTTAGTACTCAAATGTTAATAAATTATGCTGGCGGTCTAAGTAACACCGTTGAACCAGGCTGCTGAATTATGACTGCTGTTGTTTACTCATTGAGAAATGTGGTCAAGGAGCGTATTGTCGAGAATGCCGGTTTTCGATTACATGTACCCAGTATTGATATTCATGCCGAGGAAAACATTGCCCTGGTTGGGCATAGTGGATGCGGTAAGAGCACGCTAATGGATTTACTCGCACTGGTTTTGCATCCAGATCATGCGGATGGCTTTTCTATTTCCCCAGTAGGCGGTGAAACCGACAATCTTGAAGATTTATGGCGCCGTAAAAAACATAATCGCCTGTCTCTCATTCGAAAACAGCACATAGGTTATGTTTTGCAATCGGGCGGGCTATTACCCTACCTGACTGTACGTGAGAATATAGAGTTGCCGCGCAAGTTGCTGAATTTACCGAAAGATGATTCTATTCCCACAATATCAAAGGTGCTGGGCATCCATCGGCAGCTCGACAAATTGCCGGGATTGCTCTCTGCCGGGGAAAGGCAGCGGGTGGCTTTTGCCAGGGCCCTGGCGCATCGTCCCTCGATCCTGCTCGCCGATGAACCTACTGCTGCACTCGATCCGATCACCGCGAGAAAAATTATGGCGGTGGTCATGGAGTTGATTAAAGGATTGAAGATTACGCTGATTACTGCCAGTCATGACTGGGCACATGTATATAAAATGGATTTGAGAATGTTGCGTCAGGAATCTGGCCCCGCTGAAAATGGCCGCATTTACCAGTCCACCTTTCGTGATTAGTTGAGTTTTATCGTGAGCCA
Source organism: Gammaproteobacteria bacterium (assembly GCA_041821565.1). GTDB lineage: Bacteria > Pseudomonadota > Gammaproteobacteria. The sequence continues at coordinate 6,673 of JBGUEB010000104.1, forward strand.
GGTCGGCAATATAATTCGTTTAAGTTTTCGGGATTACACCCACGAATGGCGCATGTCGGGATGTTTCGTGCTGGCGTTGGCGTCGGTTCTCGCGCCACTAATGATTTTGTTCGGCCTCAAATTCGGAGTAGTCAGCTCAATGGTTATTCAGTTGGTAGAAAATCCCATTAACCGGGAGATCCGACCGATAGGCAGTGGTCACTACGATCAGCAGTGGTTTGACCGTTTCCGGGACCTCGATGAAGTCGAATTTGTTATCCCCAAAACTCGTGCGCTTGCGGCTACGATGCAACTAAAAAGCGAAACCGCGAAAAGAATTCTGACTACAGAGCTGTTGGCAACCGCGAAAGGTGATCCTTTACTCGCCAGGCTGTCGAAAACACCCTCGGACAAGTTTCAGATAATACTGAGTCAGGGATCCGCAGAAAAATTAAATGTGAAGCGGAATGATCGTATCGATGCGAGCCTGGCGCGGCAGTTCCAGGGTAAGCGCGAGCGTGTGCATCTGGACCTGAATGTGATCGACATTGCCGATGCCGCGGTCGTGAGTCGAAACGTGGCTTTTGTGCACCTGGACCTGTTACTCGCTACCGAACAGTTTAAGGATGGTCGTGCCGTGCCGAATCTTGGTTGGGATGGGAATGAATTAGACGAATCCTCGAGGCGCTACCCGTCTTTTCGGCTTTATGCGCGTTCGATATACGATGTCGAATACCTGGTCAGGATTCTCGAGAATGAAGGTGTGCAGGTGCGGGCTAATACCGCAGAAATTTCCACTGTGCAATCGATTGATGAAAATCTTTCGATTGTTTTCTGGATTATTGCCTGTGTCGGGGCCGCCGGATTTTCATTTTCATTAGGGGCGAGCCTGTGGGCTAACGTCGATCGAAAAAGGAAGGACCTCAGTGTGTTGCGTTTGCTAGGTTTTAAAAGCGGCAAGATAGTTCTGTTTCCTGTGTTGCAAGCCTTGTATACGGCAGTTCTTGGATGGTTATTGGCGGTTCTGGTTTACCTGACCTTTGAACAGTTAATTAACCGTTTTTTGGCACCTCAACTGAATTTGAATCAAACTTTATGCTTCCTGATTAGCGAGCACTTTTTCTGGGCCCTCGGTTTAACCCTTGGAATTGCGGTCCTGGCCGCTATCATGGGGGGCATGCGTGCCGCCAATATCGAACCTTCCGATGGTCTCAGGGACATGTAATCGCCGTCGACCTTGCTCAATACCTGGGCCAGGTCAATTCAATAGTAATCGTATGCCAGGCATGCGTTAAATCCCGTTCCAGGCCGATGCAAAATCTCTCTCCTGTTTACCTGTTGTCCAGTGACGAGCCATTGTTATTGCGTGACTGGCTTGATGAAACCCGCAAGTCGATGAAACAACAGGGGTTCGAGGATATCCAGACTCATTCTGCCGATACTGGTTTTGACTGGAATGAATTGCTATATGAGTCAGACGCACTTTCTTTATTTGCCGATAAAAAATGCCGAATAGTTCGAATTCCCAATGGTAAGCCAGGTCAGCAGGGGGCCAAAGCTATACAGGCCCTGTGCGAAAATTTGGCGCCAGATACCGTGTTTATATTTGTCCTGCCGCGACTGGATCGCTCGATTAAAAACTCTGCCTGGTTTAAGCGCGTGCAACAGATCGGCGAGACAGTCGAATTGCAACCGGTTTACTTAAACCGGCTACCCGACTGGATACTACAGCGCGCAAAACAAAAAACGCTTTGCATCGATGCGCAGTCCGCGGCATTCCTGGCCGAGCGTACCGAGGGTAATTTACTGGCGGCTGACCAGGAACTGGAAAAACTCTCCATCCGTTTCAGTGGACAGGATCAGTTATCCTTCGAAGTAATCGAGCAATCGGTAGCGCAAAGTGCGCGCTACAATAATTTTGCCCTGGTCGATGCCTGTCTGGCTGGCAAAACCAGGCGCGCGCTGCGAGTTTTAGATAGCCTGGCCGCCGAGGGTTATGTAACCAATAGTTTGCTCTGGGCCTTACAATCATCGCTGGAAAAACTGGCAGGTTTGAAACGTTCCCAGATGTCCGGTCAACTCGGCCAGCAGCAATGGCAAAAGCTGGGAATCTGGAGTTCCAGTCAAGAATTATATCAGCGCGCAATGAGCAGAATGGGGCTGGATCAAATTGAACGTTTGCTACAAAGCTGTGCTACATTAGACCGCATTGGCAAGGGCCAACAGGATGCTGCCTGTGTAGGCGCTGACTGGTTACAGATAAAGTCACTAATTTGTGAGTTTTGCGGTATCCCGCCAATGCAGGCTTTCGAACAGGGTTAATAGTAACAGGACCGGTAATGGGTGTTGCAATTAAAAAAGAATTTGAATCCGATACTGTTGATATTGAACGGTATGTGACCGAGTTGGGCCAGGCGGCGCGAGCGGCGGCCGAAGTGCTGGCCTATGCCGATTCGGCAATCAAAAACCTTGCGCTGGTGAATATTGGCAAGGCGATCGATGCACAACGCGAAGTGATCAAAACCGAGAACAGCAGGGATATGCAGGCAGGCAAGTCCGCGGGTTTAGACAATGCCATGCTAGATCGCCTGTTGTTATCCGATGCGCGTATCGATGCGATGATCGACGGCTTGCAGCAGGTGTCAACGCTGGCTGACCCGGTGGGTGAAATTAGTGAACTGGAGTATCGACCATCCGGTATCCAGGTCGGCAAAATGCGCGTTCCACTCGGTGTTATTGGTATCATTTATGAGTCCAGGCCAAATGTTACGATCGATGCCGCGGCGCTGTGTTTAAAGGCCGGTAATGCCAGCATTCTGCGCGGTGGCAAGGAGGCGATACATTCTAATCAGGCGATTTACCAGTGTATCGAGCAGGGGCTTGCGCAGGCAGGATTGCCAGAGTCATCGGTACAGGTAGTTAACACGATAAGCCGTGAAGCGGTGGGACACATGCTGAATATGCATGAGTCGATTGACGTGATCATCCCTCGTGGCGGCAAGTCTTTGATACAACGGGTTGCTGGGGAGTCGAGTATTCCCGTGATTAAACATCTGGATGGAATATGCCATGTTTATATTGATGAGGACGCCGATCCTGAAAAGGCTTTGAATATTGCGATAAATGCCAAGACCCGCCGCTACGGGGTTTGTAATGCAATGGAAACCTTGCTGGTGGCAGACCCGATCGCGAAAACGGTTATGCCGGAACTGGTTCAGGCCTTTGTTGATAAGGGAGTAGAGCTCAGAGGCTGTGAGCTTAGTCGCCAGTTTGATCCGGCAAACATAGCTGCTGCCAGTAACGAGGACTGGGAAACCGAGTACCTGGCACCTATCCTGTCGATAAAAATTGTGGATGATATGGAAGCAGCGATCACGCATATCAATCGGCACGGGTCGCAGCACACGGATTCGATAGTGACCGAAAATTATAGCCGTGCCAGGCAGTTCCTCCGGCGCGTGGATTCGAGTTCGGTGCTGGTCAATGCTTCGACCGCATTTGCTGACGGTTTTGAATATGGTTTAGGTGCCGAGATTGGCATCAGTACCGACAAGCTGCACGCGCGTGGGCCGGTTGGTTTAATGGGTTTGACCTCACAAAAATATATCGTCCTTGGAGACGGGCATATTCGAAATTGAAGACGATTGGAATTCTCGGAGGAACCTTCGACCCCATTCACAAGGGCCACCTTCAAATTGCTGAGCAGGTATTATCACAGCTTGGCCTCGACGAAATACATTTCATGCCCTGCGCAAACCCGGTACACCGGGATATGCCGCGGGCTAATAATGCGGATCGACTGCAAATGATTAAACTGGCAATAGCCGGTCATCCCGGATTCAGGCTGAATACCCTGGAACTGGATCGCGGCGGTCAATCCTATATGATCGATACCCTGCGCCAGATTTGCGACCAGGGTCAGTTTGACAGGATTTACCTTGTTCTTGGTGCCGATGCATTTAACATTTTCCACGGCTGGAAATCCCCGCATGAAATTTTAGCGCTGGCCAACCTGGTGATTTGCCGCAGACCGGGCATTGAGTTCAACTGGTCAAATTATTCAAACCTGCGCGTAGATTCTATTCAGGCCCTGAAGTGCCAGGTACAGGAAAAAAACACTGATGAGGATGCCCAGAAGGAACTGCCAACGTTTGATCATTATGTCTCCACAATCGGTCCGGTGTGTTCAATCCCTCGTGTCATAGCGGCTGGCAGTCTGCGCCCACC
>JBGUEB010000105.1:0-10873 GCA_041821565.1 Gammaproteobacteria bacterium
AAAAACTCGAAAAATTAATAAGGCCAAATATTCGCTGAATTCGATTTTCTCCAAAGAAGCTAATTAATACTTATCCAAGCAGACCCCCAAAAAGCCTGGACATAACGGGAAACAGCCGTGAATCTCGCACCGTCAGGCCTCGCAAATATAGCTGACGGTCCTGATTCTCCGTTCCCTCAGGCCTCGTATCTGATTGCGAGTCATCTCTGGAAAATCATCACCGAACAGGATCTGGGTCGTTACGGGGGAGGGTCCCGACTGAATCGTGCCTGCAGTTCTCGCTTCAAGCCAGCCTAGACTCTCGTCCGTAGAGTCGTGAACATCCAATAACCTGAAACCGGCATCGGAGAAAAGTTTTTTCATTTCGACGGGTGTCGCCAAATGGCTAATCGAGGGATCTCGTGCCCAAGGTGCCGGGAACAAAACTTCGCCACCGTCACCTTGAAGAATGTCATACACTGCAAATATTCCTCCGGGCTTCACAACTCGTCGAGCCTGTTCATACATCTTGTCTTTGGCGGCTATGTTCATCGCTACGTGAAGGGTCATTGCAGCATCGAATTGATTGTCTGAAAAGGGCAGATTTGTCGCGTCTCCCTGCTGAAAATCGGTCCGCTCGGCGAGCTTTACCCAATTCGACATAATGCCCGCAACTTCACAAAATGCGTTTGTCAGATCGATACCGATTACACGGCAACCATATTCCTCGGCAAGAGTTCGAGCCGGCCCTCCCAAGCCGCTGCCGATATCCAGTACAAGGGCGTTCTCATCCAACTTCATTTGCTCGGCCAATTGCAGAGTCGCCTTCCGGCCTCGGAAATGAAACTCATCGACAGCTGACAGATCAACTGTATTCAGGTCCTTGAGATTCTTGCCTGCACTCTGCAGGCCCTCCGCGATCTTCTCGGCCAAGTCACCTCCACTGCCATAATGGGCCGACACCTTTTCAATCATATCCCTCTACCCCCAATACCCGATTGTCTAACTTGGAACTTGCGATCGCATGTAAATTTAACACTTCTGGAGTGCCAATGAAATCAGCCCCGTATCGCTCCGATTGCAGTTATCCGATAGAATTCGCGATATATCGCGTAACAAACGCATGGAGTCGGACCGCGCTACCCGTAGCGTTTAATGACGGCTTCACGCCCTAGTCGAATACTAAAATACCCCGCTGCAGTATGTGATAATATTCTCTGACTTTGAATCAATTCGGACTATCAATGGCAAAGGATCGTCTATCTGGCACACTTGCCGTTATCTTGCACGCTGCCGGTTATGGTGTGCGTTAGCAAAAGGCTGAATGACAAACATCGCAAACATTTCTAAAGAAAATATATCGCTACAAGCGAAATATAAAATCACTTCAATGTTTTACGACATTCTGGATTATCCTTGGGAAAAACAATACAAGAAGTGGAGACCCGGATTACTCAAAGATGTTCATGGAGCAGTAATTGAAACAGGAGTTGGTACTGGAAGAAATCTACGATATTACCCCGCCGATGCAAAGGTAACCGGAATCGATTTGAGCAAGGACATGCTAAATATATCAACAAAAAGAGGTAGCTCGGCCGAATGTGAGTTTAATCCTGTTCATGAGGATGCAACATCTATGGAGTCAATTCCGTCTAATAATTTCGATTGGCTGGTTTCCACTTATTTATGTTGTGTTATGCCTGATCATCTCCAACCCCTGGCAATTGAACAATTTGAGAGAGTGCTAAAACCTGGTGCTCACTTCAGATTACTCGAGATGGTTTATTCCAAAAACCCTAAGCTAAGACGGAGACAAGAGCTATTCGCTCCTTTCATCCAATGGGTGTATGGAGCCCGATTTGACCGTAACACTCTTGCGTATTTAGAACAGTCTTCAATACTGAAAATAACTAAAACATATTACCTTAAGGAAGACGTTTACCTTCTAATTGAAGGTAATTGTCAAAAATAAGTGTTTGAATATAAATTCGATTTCCCCAAAACAGACGCTGATCAGTGCATCCTGGGCGGTGACCTTCGGCGGTGGGTTCAACTGATCGATTATTCTTCCCCGACCAGGCAATATCCCGATAGCTGACGTTCATCGTACGACTGGGAACTAGTGCTTTCGGCCAGGAGCGGTCATTTACGTTGCCAGCTTATTTATCAAATCCACCGAAAAAAGGTTGCAGGCTGCAAGACTAATGGGGTTAGTAAAAAATAGTAATAAATAAGCGTATACTAAACAGTATGTTACAAGACCCCTTTTTCAATCAAATAATTAAGCTTGCACGCACGCTAATAATTATTAAAAGGCGGCCTGCCTTTTAAATCTACTGTTATAGGGCATGTACAACTCGAAGAACCGAGGAGAGAAATAATGAATGAGGAAGAGTTTAGAAGTCTGGCAAAGGAAAAAGGCTACGGCGAAGTAGAATTTTTGGAAGTCGGCCCAGGACCAGAAGAGGAAATGCATTCTCACGAGCATTCCGTGTTATCTCTCGCTTTAACCGGAGAGTTCACGATGACTACAGAGGCATGGTCAAAAGTCCTCAAAACTGGCGACATGACCGAAAATCCAGCAGGCACTATGCATAAAGTAAAAATAGGGCCGGATGGGGGCTCTTTCTTGTTTGCAAAGAAGTTCAGCTAAAGTTAGCTATGGAAGTGCCCTATAACAATCGCATCCAGTCGGACGCGGCTGAGCCGCGCCGCTGATGCAAGGCGTTATGTGCATAGGGGGCAACTAATAGAGTGAAAGACATTACCATTATCGGTCTTGGGGTCATGGGCACTGCCCTTGCACGAACACTGCTAAATAATGATTATAACGTAACTGCCTGGAATCGATCACCCGAAAAGAGCGAGGTGCTTAGGGGTGAGGGTGCCAAAATATCTGCTACCTGTACTGACGCTGTCGCGGCAAGCTCTACAGTTATTATTTGCATAAAATCGCATACAGACACCAAAGCAATTCTTGAATCTGCCCAAAGCCTTGCCAATAAAAATATTATTGAACTAAGTACAGGCAGTGCACCTGATGCAGAATCCTTATATCAGTGGGCAAACGAGCAAGGTGCTAAATGTCTCATCGGAATGATATGTACTTTTCCCCGAGGAATAGGAGAGCAAGAATCAACCATAGTGACGGTCGGTAGCGAATCTCTGTGGAACAACTCGAAAAGTATGTTGAAAATTTTGGCTGGCAAATCCAGTTACATTGGCGAAAAAGTAGGATCCCTTGCAATTTTGTATAGCGCTTTGTTTTTACCCCGGCAAGGATTCATGTTTGGGATGATATATGGTGCTCTTCTTTGCAAAAAAGCAGGCGTCTCGATGGACACTTATGTCGAGCAAATGCCCTTGACCATAAAAATTGTGCATGACTACTACGATGTCTTTGCATCTTCTGTGCCCAATGACGATTATTCTAATCCTCAAGCATCAATCGATACTTATGTTGCCGCATTTGCGGACACCCTGGAGTCTTTCAAAGACAATGGTGTCAATGATGAGCTTCCAAGATTGATGGCGAAGCTTGTAAATATGGGTGCAAATGCAGGTATGGGAGAAAAACAGATTACATCTCTTATCAACTTATTAAACGAGTAGAAAGCGTGGACGCACATAACAATCCCATGCAGTCGGACACGGTGCCCGTTACCAAGTGATTTGAATTGTCCGCTTCGGGGTCCGCTTCCGACCCAATATAGATACTCACACCCGTTCTCGACGATACTGGTAATAGCTGACAGGTAGCTGTCAGTGAGCGCGGCTCTACCGCGTCTGACTGCATGCGTTTGTTATGCATCATTTACTTTTACCATTTTTGAAACATCCAATATAACTAGCTTGCAGCTATCACAGCGCCAAGAAATATTTAATGCTGGTAGGAAATTAAGGCTGATTGTGTTTTCCAGAACTGAACCAATGTTGGAAAATGGCCCAGGCTTCTTTTCGTTCTTCTCACGCCAAATAATACCCCGTCCTGGTAATGAAAATCCTGTATCCATAATTTTCTGACACTTTGGGCATTTCAACTCTTTCCATTCTATTTCCGATCTTTTTATTTTTACTACGGTATTCCTTTTACTTATCCTTCTAATTGCCACCAATAATACGATCACAAAAATGGTCGTGATCAATAATGCGATGATAGTTAAATATGTTATATCCATGATTTAAGAATGATGATGCATAACAGGTGACTATGTGAAACGCACAAATATTGTGATATGCGACTGTTTGATACCAGTATATTCCGATGCATGACTTTTTACATCAATGACCCCTCTTGGCCGGACTCTGACCTTTGATGCCTAGTATTTGAAGGTCTGCTATCGGGGGGCTGCGAAGTTTTTACCCAGCCAGTAGAGCAAGAGTAAAAATCATCTAAATCTGTCAGTTTTGAGTTTCCATTGACACCATCGTTTATAATTAGCTCACAGTATTAGAATGTAGATATAAATAATGCAATCGTTAGACGATTTAAGTGAAGAAGCGAAAATAGGCTACCAAGCCTTTATCGATATGAGTAATAGTAAGACAGCTCATTTTAACTGCTTGAAAGGGATCGAAACGACATACGAATCTGGTGGTGTACCCAGCATCGCAGAAAATTTAGAGTTGGAAAAATTGCTCGCCAATCACGATAAAAACGTACTGGCGTTTACTACGGCAATGGCTGCTGTAACAGACAATGATGAAAAAATAGAATTGGTTCAACTAATGTCTTAACTATTGCTGAGCCGAGTCTTATGGCCGTCAGCGGAGGTTAAACTAAGATTTTTAGAGGTTGCCTTGGGAGAGAATCAAATGAAATCACAGGCACCTGTCTCTTACGGGCTATCCATTAACGCGGGAGTGGCTATCACCTACCAATCCAGGAGAATGGAGTTAGTGATGAATTTGTGCCCCGTAATTCGCCTCTTTCCGATGGTTTTTCGATGCGATGCTGTTAGACTGCGCAGCTCGAAAATTCGCTCGCGTCCTGTATAAGGAAAAATCCCATCCATGTGGTTCAAAAACTTACAGCTTTATCGCTTCACCAAACCTTTCGAACTGGACCCGGAAACCCTGGGGCAACAACTCGGGGAGCACAGTTTCGTGCCCTGCGGCAGCCAGGACACCACCCGTTCAGGTTGGGTGCCACCGCTGGGACGCCACGGTAGCGAATTCGTACATGTAACCAGTGGCTACCTGATGATTTGTTGTAAACGCCAGGACAAGTTACTCCCCGCGGCGGTGGTCAACGAGGCCCTGGAAGAGAAGGTATTGCAAATCGAAGAACGCGAGGCACGTGAATTGCCGGGCAAAGAGCGGCGTTCGCTGAAAGACGAGGTAGTTTTCAGCCTGCTACCCAAAGCCTTTGCCCGTTCTTCATTGCAGTACGCCTATATATCGCCGCACGACAATCTGCTGGTGGTCAACGCAGCCTCCGCCAAACGCGCTGAAGAGATGATCGATGATCTGCGATCAGCGCTGGGATCTCTTTCGGTAATCCCGCTGGCATCGAACAGTCAGCCGATTGATGTCATGACCCAATGGGTTAACAGCGCCCAGCCCGCACCGGGCTTTGAGCTCGGTGAGGAATGCGAGCTACGTGACAATGCCGATATCAGTAGTGTGATTCGTTGTAAGAACCAGAACCTGGCGGCAGCTGAAATTGTCAACCACTTGAAAACCGGCATGCATGTCAGCAAGCTGGCGCTGAACTGGCAGGAACGGATCGACTTCCTGCTGGATGATAAGCTGATCATCAAACGCCTGCGTTTTTCCGAGCTGGTGCAGGAACAGGCTGACGAGATTGAGGCAGATGACGTCGCCACGCAATTTGACGTGGATTTTTCCATCATGGCCCTGGAACTGTCGGGTTTTTTCAAAGCCCTCACGAACGCGCTTGGTGGCGAGAACTTGAATCATCCAGCGAGCACCGACGCTCCGGCGTGAACCGCCAGGTCTGGCGTTAAGTCGCTGGATTAGTCCGTTTTCACAATCAGTCATTTTTTGTTCGATTAATGCTCCGCGAAGCTCGACATTCGGGTCTCAACTGATTACAGTGCGCCCCGTTTGGCGCTTTTCGGCGCTATCGCGTTAATCAGTATTAAGTACAGGAAATAATCCATTGATTTCGACCGCAAATATCACCATGCAATTTGGCGCAAAGCCCCTGTTTGAAAACATTTCCGCCAAATTTGGGAATGGTAATCGTTATGGCCTGATTGGCGCGAACGGCTGCGGCAAATCGACCCTGATGAAGATTCTGAGTGGCGAGCTGGTGCCGAGCTCCGGCAACGTCTTCGTTACGCCAGGCTGCAAGCTCGGGACGCTGAGCCAGGACCAGTTCGCCTTCGAAGCATACAGCGTCATCAACACCGTGATTATGGGTGATGCCGAACTATGGCAGGTGAAACAGGAGCGTGACAGGATTTACGCGTTGCCCGAAATGTCGGAAGTGGATGGCATGAAAGTTGCCGATCTCGAAGCCGAGTTCGCCGAAATGGATGGTTACAGTGCCGAAAGCCGCGCCGGTGAAATTCTGCTGCAGGCAGGTATCGACGAGGAATTCCACTTTGGTTCGATGCAACAGGTCGCGCCAGGCTGGAAACTGCGCGTACTGCTGGCACAGGCGCTATTCGCCAATCCGGATATCCTGCTACTGGACGAACCGACCAACAACCTCGACATCCACACCATCAACTGGCTTGCAACCGTGTTGAACCAGCGCAAGTCGACCATGATCATCATTTCGCACGACCGCCACTTCCTGAACTCGGTCTGCACCCACATGGCCGATATCGACTATGGAGAGCTGCGTATATATCCAGGCAACTATGACGCCTTCATGACGGCTTCATCGCTGATTCGTGAACAGCTGCAAAACTCGAATGCGAAAAAGAGCACCGAACTCGCCGAGTTGCAGCAGTTTGTCGATCGATTTTCAGCGAACGCCTCCAAGGCCAAGCAGGCCAGTTCGCGCGCCAAAAAGATGGAGAAAATCAAGCTGGACGAAGTCAAGCCATCCAGCCGCAGAACCCCTTTCCTGGGCTTCCAGCAGGAAAAGAAACTGCATCGCCAGGCAGTGGTGCTCGAAAATCTGTCCCACGGCTTCGACGACGAAACCCTGTTTTACGACGGCAACCTGATTCTGGAAGGCGGCGCCAGGCTGGCCGTCATTGGCGAGAACGGCACCGGTAAAACCACCTTTCTGCGCTGCCTGTTAGGTGAACTCAGCGCCAACCAGGGCACCGTAAAATGGTCGGATAACGCGACCCTCGCCTATTGTCCACAGGACAGTAGCAGCGATTTCGATTGCGATTTGACACTGTTTGACTGGATGTCGCAGTGGCGCAAGCCCAAACACGACGACCTGATGGTTCGCAGCATGCTCGGGCGCCTGCTATTCACCGCCGATGATTATAAAAAGAAGGTCAGGGTGTGTTCTGGCGGCGAGAAAAACCGACTCCTGTTCGGTAAATTGATGATGTCGGAAGCGAACGTACTGATCCTGGACGAACCCACCAATCACCTCGACATGGAATCGATCGAAGCGCTCAACCAGGCGCTCGCCATATACGATGGCACGGTGATTTTTGTCAGCCACGATCGGGAATTCGTCTCTTCGTTGGCAACTCGCGTGATAGAAATCAAGGATCACAAGATGATCAATTTCCAGGGTAGCTACGACGAGTACCTCGCGAGCCAAATGGAAGCTTTCAAGGTAGCCTAGCCATAGGCAATACAGTGCAAGGGGAACAGGCTACTAATAGCCTGTGAATACATTGAATTTCGTTTGCTGCCCCTATTTACCAGTTAACTTTCACCCTGTTTTTTCCTGGTTTTACGGGTAGCGGTCGCGATAAGTGGATTATCGGGCCAGGGGTGTTTGGGATAACGTCCTTTCATTTCCTTTTTGACGTCGTGATAAGAGGAGCGCCAGAAACCGGCCAGATCCTGTGTAATTTGCAGGGGTCTACCAGCGGGAGATAGCAGGTGCACCACCAGCGCTACCTTTCCGCCCGCGATAGTGGGGGTTTGCTCGCTGCCAAACATTTCCTGTAGTTTGACCGCCAGCACCGGTGGAGACTGCAGATAATCGATAGCAATCGATGAACCGGATGGTACGCTCAGGCGAACAGGTGCGAGTGCGTTGAGGCGCTGTTGCAAGGCCCAGGGTAGCTGCGCCTGCAGAATTTGGGTCAGTTCGAGTTTTCTTAAGTCCTGTAACTTGCTCACAGGGTCGAGAAAAGGTGCCAGCCAGTTATCGAGTGTAGCAAGCAGTGCTTCCTGGCTGACGTCGGGCCATGCCGACTCGGTATCAACCGAACGCAGCAGGCAAACACGGGCACACCACTGATGATGCTCGGTGCGCCAGGGCAACGGCTGGAGCGCTTCTTCTTGTAGGTATCGAGTCAAAGCCTCGTTTTTGACACCCAGTGGAATTTTCTCCAGGGCATTTTTACGCAACACCAGGGCCCCGACTTTCAGCTGCGATTCGGCAACAAATCGATTCGACATTTTGTTCCACTCCGCGACGGTTTCATCAGCGACCTGGTCTGTCAGGGCCGTATCAAAAAGTGACTCGTCGAGTACTGCCGCTGAACGAATCACGTCACCCCTACCTCCCGCGATTCCGCTAATTTCCGCGACGGCCAGCCACCGGCTTTTGCCCAGGCGATGCTCGCCTACGAGACTCGCGCTGCGGCCATTGGCGAGTTGGTAGCCGCCCGAATGGCGCCTGCGGGCGATTCGGTCAGGGTAGGCGCAGGCCAGTAACAATCCTGGTACCTGGTTGATTCGAAGTAAATAACGTGTCTCGGGCTTTGGTAATTCCAGTTTTACTAACTGGTTTTCCAGTTGACGGGCAAGTTGCCGGGTACGCTCTGACCAACGTTTGTGTTGTGGCGGGCAGGGCGTTTCGCCCAGCAGGATGTCGAGCCGATCGCCGATATCCGGCTGAGTAAATGGATCGCGATCGGATAACAGGCTGGCTAATAGCGCTGCTGGCCAGACGAAGTTGATCTCGATGCCCCGTAACAGCAGATGTGCGAGTCTCGGATGAACTGGCAGCGCGGTCATAGCTCGGCCATGAGCGCTGAGCACAGGGACATTTTGTTTTCTCTCCAGTGCGCCAAGCAGTTCGAGCAGACTCAGGGCCTGTTGCCAGTGCCCCCGGGGTGGCGGGTCGAGCCATATCAGTTCAGCTGGATCACCCACGCCCCAGTCCAGCAATTGCAGCGCCAGGGGAGCGAGGTCGGCCTGCAAAATTTCAGCGGTACCCTGTGCTGCGAGTTGTTGTTGCTGCTCGGCCGACCAGAGTCGATAACATTTGCCAGGTCCAAGCCGACCGGCGCGGCCCGCCCGTTGCTGGCTGGATGCATCTGAAATCTTTGTGGTATGCAAACCGCTCATTCCTGTCGCCGGGTTAAATCTGGATTCGCGTTCGAGACCGGAGTCGACAACTACATCAACACCCTCGATGGTAAGACTGGATTCGGCGATATTAGTGGCCAGCACCACCTTGCGATCTTTTGATTGCTTGCCAGACAAGGGTGCGATCGCCAGTTGTTGTTCTTCGATCGACAGATTGCCATACAGCGGACGCAGGTGAACGTCGCTGATCTTTTTCGCGACCAACCAGTCAGCCAGCGTCTCGGTGGTGCGTCGAATTTCTCCCTGGCCCGGTAGGAAAACCAGCAGGCTACTCTCCGGATCGTCTTCAAGTGCCTGTTTGATAGTGGCGATCACGCGATCGACAATGCCTTCATTCGCCTGTCTAGCGCGGCCATAAATTATATCTACGGGGTAAAGCCTGCCCTCGCTGGCAACAATGGGCGCATCACCCAGTATCCGGGCAATGCTTTCACTATCCAGCGTGGCCGACATCACGAGAATTTTCAGGCTGGTATTGCCCACATCGGCCTGGCTGCGAAACAAGGTACGACCTTTGAGGCACAGCGCGAGCGCCAGATCAGAATCCAGATTACGTTCATGAAATTCGTCAAATATCACCAGCCCGACGTCCTCCAATGACGGATCGCGCTGTAACATCCGGGTTAGCACACCCTCAGTGATTATTTCAATACGGGTACTACTGCTGACTTTCGATTCCAGACGCATGCGATAACCGACGGTCTGGCCTGGTGTTTCGTTTAAAAGGTTAGACATGCGTATAGCGGCGGTCTTTGTCGCGATCCGCCTGGGTTCCAGCATCAGAATCTTTTTGTTAGCAAGCCAGGGTTCACCGAGCAGTGCCAGCGGAACCAGCGTTGTCTTGCCTGCACCCGGCGGTGCTTGCAGAATCACCTCATCACGCTCGAACAGATGTCGTTTGAGGTTGTCGAGACATTCCTCGACGGGAAGTGAAAACTGGGACAATTCTAGTGGCCTGCGGGCTGATTTAATCAGGTACCGAAAATATTAACCCGAGAAGGTGTGGATACAAGATTTATTTAGGCTAGCGTCAAAAGAAAATATGGGGAAATGATGTACCCGAGGGCATAAAGGCCTGGGGGACTTGCGAAGTGCCCTGTAGGTAAACCTCCGGCCGATGAACTATGAGTCGGTTGATCCCCGGATTGCCCTGGGCGCTGATGATGTCGCTGAGTCCTCGTGTCGGTGCCGAGCGCAGACCGGTTGATTCCGCCCCTGGCACCATTCGTGTCTATGGCGAGTGAATTGCGGTTGAGTTCGCTTGACCGAGCCGAATTTTTCCCAAAAGCCGACGTTCAGAATTTGAGCGTCAACGGCTGGAGTCGACCCTGAGCCGACCTTCAATGCAGCCTTCAGCGGAGCAGGCGCGTTAGCGCCTGTGTCCGTTGAAAGGCATTGTTATGTATTGGCTTTAAAGTGTAACTACTTTATTTGCACAAGGACCTTTCTGTCCCTGGCCAAC
>JBGUEB010000106.1:0-10833 GCA_041821565.1 Gammaproteobacteria bacterium
CTTGCTTGGAAGCCATATTGGGGTCACCCCGGCTCTTAATGCAATTTCGCCGACGTTATTATTCCTGTTTCTGACCATTTATTTGCTGATGAAAAAACAAACTCATGGCATCACTCGAAGAATCTGAAGCTTAACCGTAATGTGCAGACTAGCATTAATTTGTATGGCTGGACTGGGATACATCTATGATCCTGGTTTGGCTAAGCTTGTCGTGCCAGGTATAAGGTTTAAATAAACGCCACCAGTATCCGAGACCTAAACAAGCCATCGAAAAAATTGCAAATATCAGTCGTAAAATACAGACCTGCCAGGCTGGGTTCCTGCCATAGTCATTGATGATTTGTATCTTCCACACCCGCATCCCCAGTGTTTGTCCGCATTTACTCCAGAACCAGCTATAAAAAAGAAAAATAACCAAAACCAGATACAGGCTGAAAACGGGACTGGATTCGATTGCTTCACCATTGTTGACAATCAGGGCGATAACCGTAGCAACGAATAATATCGCAAAGATAAGAAAGCTATCGTATAACATTGCGGCCAGTTGTTTGAACAGGCTTGCAGAGGGGAGATTAATATTTGGGTTTGTTAGCATTCATTTATTCACAGGTATAAACTCTCATTCTAGAAAAAAGGAACCGACGCGACAATATTTATTCCAACGAGACTATTGTATTATTGGAAATGCTTTTTATAATTACATCGGAATATTAATAGGAGACTACATAATGGCGACAGTAAAGAAAGCGGCAAGCACAACAAAATCAGCTGGATCAGAAAAAACTACAGTTGCAAGAAAGGCAGTAGTAAAAAAGAAAGCGGTAAAGCGACCCGCGGTTAAAAAGGCGGTAGCAAAACAAACCGTAGTAAAAAAGAAAGCGCCAGCAGTTAAAAAGAAAGCGCCAGCAGTTAAAAAGAAAGCACCCGTAGTAAAAAAGAAAGCGCCAGCAGTTAAAAAGAAGGTAGCCCCCAAGTCATCGTCTTCTGCAACTTCAGTAACCAGGGAACTAAAGGCGGGTATCGCTGCCATGAAGAAGGAAATTCGTGAATTAAAAAATGATTTAAAAGATAAAAAGAAAAGGAAAGCTGCGATCGCCAATTTGGCTAAAAAAAGAGACGCGGCAGTAGCCAGTTTTCGAGATAGCTGGGATAAGAAAACACAGGCTGCGATTGGAAAAGCAAAAAAACCGAAGAAAAAGAAGAAGTCTGGTAAAAAATAAACCGGAAAAATCTGGTTAAAAAGGCACATTACGGTGCCTTTTTTTTGCCCATTTTTTGACGCCTGGCGTCGGTAGTTTTACTGTGTCTGCATTAGTAGAGACGATTTGGTACTATTTGTGCTGAGATGATTCAAAGCCAGCCCAAAACGAATGCGGATTTAAAAATCGATAATTTTATCGATGCCTTGTGGTCGCAAAAAGGCCTGGCGCCTTTGACCTTGTCCGCCTACCAGCAGGATTTGAGAAAATTTTCTGACTGGCTGCTAAACCAGGATATAGAATTACAGTGTGCCAGCCAGGCAAATATTCAGAGTTACCTGTCCCAGCGATTTAGTTCAGGCGCTTCGGCAAGGTCGAATGCGCGCTTATTGTCGACGTTAAAGCAGTATTTTCGTCATCTAATTAAATCTGGTGAGCGTAAGGATAATCCGACCGCGCTAATCAGTGCCCCCAGGGTTCACCAGGTTTTGCCGCAGACCTTAAGCGAACAGGATATCGCCGCCCTGTTAGAGGCGCCCGATGTTGAGACCAGCTATGGTCTTAGAGATCGCTGTATGTTTGAACTGATGTATAGCTCAGGACTCAGGGTCAGTGAGCTTGTGTCATTACAGGTGAGCCAGATCAATACCAGGCTCGGCCTGGTGCGGCTTATTGGCAAGGGTAACAAGGAGCGAGTTATACCGGTAGGCGAAGAAGCCTTGTTCTGGCTTTCGCGCTATATCGAACAGTCACGGCCACTGCTGGTAAAGGATAAGGTATTGAATGACGCCTTATACCTGTCCAGTCGCGGTACCGCCATTACGCGCCAGGCCTTCTGGCAGCACGTCAAAAAATATTCTTTAATAGCGGGTATCAAAACTGTATATTCTCCGCATTCGCTGCGGCATGCTTTTGCCACGCATTTATTAAACCATGGCGCCGACCTGCGCAGTGTACAAATGCTGCTTGGGCATAGTAGTTTATCGACGACACAGATTTATACCCATATCGCCCAGGCGAGATTGCAAAGCCTTCATGCAACCCACCATCCGCGCGGATAGTTAGTGATCAGTTTGATAATGCTTTACGCCTTTGCGAGAGCCTCTTTATTTACCCCAATTCATGTCTCGGGCGCATCGTGACACGCCAGATGATTTGTTTCTGCGCGGGTTAATTAATGCAACAAGGTAAACAGTTTGCGCCTGTATTTTTGTACATCCGCTTGCTCGCCACCGAGCATATCGAATAGTGCCAGTAAACCCTTACGGCCGGCTTCATCCTGGAACTGTCGATCAATGGTCATAATTTGAAGCAGAATCTCCATTGCCTGTGCGTACAAACCAGACGCGGTTAAATGATGACTTTTATCCAGTAATGCTTCGAGATCTGTCGGGTTGTCGGCCAAACGCTTTTCGATTTGTTCCATAGATGGCAAGCCTTCGAGTTGGCTGGCCAAATTAATTTTAGCCCGAAGTTTTACTGCCTCCTCTTTTTTACTATCTTCATCACTCAGGCTGTCTAACAGGGCCGACGCGGCTTTCATATCGTCCTGAAGCATAACCAGTTTGGCGATATTGATTTTTAAGTCGTAGTTAGCGGGATCATTCGCCAGCGCCTGATTCATCAAATCAAGTGCGTCCTGGGTACGGCCTTCATCCTGCGCGGTCAGTGCCGCATTCATTACCTTGTCCGACTCGGTGGGGATCAATGGATCGATCAACGCGCGAATTTCAGACTCGGGAATAGCGCCAACGCGTTCGCCCACGATCTGCCCATTGAAAATAACTTTCATTGTTGGCAGGCTTTTAACACCAAAATGAGCCGCCAGTTCCTGTTCCTTTTCGGTATCAACCTTGGCCAGGATGAATTTGCCATTGTATTCCTCGGCAAGTCTGGATAATACTGGAGCGAGGGATTTACATGGCTCGCACCAGTCGGCCCAGAAGTCAACCAGCACTGGTTGCTTGTACGAATTTTCAATGACTAGTGCCTGGAAATCCTGGGCACCGACATTGTGAATATAAGCTGACTCACTCATAGTTAATAATCTCACTAAATAAGCAAAGGAACCTCTGAACAAGACCTATGGGGATCACTGGCTTACAGCGCAAATCGGAATCAAGGCGTGACTTTGCCGGCATGCTTTCGCCTGCCAAGAAGTCACAACGACAAGTCCGGATTGCGCTGTAAGCCCGGCAGGGCGAGTCCTGAAGCATGCATCTGCTGCGTTGCAATCCTCGCCAAGGACTGTGGCCATTGCCTTCGGACTGCGCCTTGCATCTACATGTTTCAGGGCTCGCAGAGACCCCATAGGTCTTGTTCAGAGGTTCCCCTATTATATCAGGCATTTGGAGCATCATTTCAAGTCTGAAACCGCTATAATTCGGCACACACAAAAACTCTGCTTAAAAGGTGTATCAACTTTTGAAGAATCAGTACGATGCGGCTTCGATCGAGGTATTGACAGGCCTCGAACCAGTTAGAAAACGACCGGGCATGTATACCGACACCAGCAGGCCCAATCACCTTGCCCAGGAGGTGATCGACAACAGTGTCGATGAGGCTATAGCAGGCTTTGCCACCCAAATTGGTGTTATTGTTCACGCCGACCAGTCGCTTAGCGTTATCGACGATGGTCGCGGCATGCCGGTGGATATACATCCTCAGCAGGGTGTTCCCGGTGTCGAGGTAATTCTCACCAAACTACACGCGGGCGGAAAATTTTCTGATGAAAATTACCAGTTTTCCGGCGGTTTACATGGGGTCGGTGTATCGGTTGTGAATGCGTTGTCGAAACGACTCGATGTGCGCGTTCGCCGTGAAGGCAAAGAATATTCGATTGGTTTTGAAAATGGTGACAGGAAATCTAAACTAAAAGAAATCGGTTCAGTAGGCAAAAAAAATTCTGGCACCACGTTACGCTTCTGGCCCGACCCGGGGTACTTTGACAGCCCGGGATTTTCAATCAGCAAACTGAAGCACGTGTTGCGAGCAAAAGCGGTTCTGTGCCCTGGACTGAAAGTAAAATTCTATGTTGAAAAGACCAAGGAATCGGCAGATTGGTGTTATCAGGATGGACTGTCGGATTACCTGCTGGATACACTTTCGGGTTTCAATTTGTTGCCTGATAAACCTTTCGTAACCTCGATGAAGGGGAAACACGAAGCCGTTGACTGGGCTGTTTTATGGTTACCCGAAGGCGGGGACTGTATTACTGAAAGCTATGTCAATTTGATTCCGACCGCACAGGGCGGTACGCATGTTAATGGATTGCGCACAGGATTCACCGATGCGATTCGAGAATTTTGCGAGTTCCGCAGCCTGCTGCCGCGCGGAATCAAGATTGCACCCGATGATGTGTGGGACCGGGTCAGTTACATTCTGTCTGTAAAAATGCAGGATCCGCAGTTCTCGGGACAGACCAAAGAGCGGCTGTCATCACGCGAGACCGCGGCCTTCGTATCAGGTATTGCCAAGGATTCGTTCAGCCTGTGGTTAAATCAGCACGCCGATATCGGCGACATGCTGGCACAGATGGCCATAGCGAGTGCCCAGAAAAGAGTCAAATCTGCGAGCAAGGTAGTTCGTAAAAAGGTGACCAGCGGCCCGGCATTACCGGGAAAGCTGGCCGACTGCAGTAGCCAGGACGTGAGTCGGACCGAATTGTTTCTGGTCGAGGGTGATTCGGCAGGTGGCTCGGCCAAGCAGGCGCGGGACCGGGCATTTCAGGCTATCATGCCATTACGGGGTAAAATTCTGAATACCTGGGAGGTGTCACCCGATCAGGTGCTGGCCTCGCAGGAAGTGCATGATATATCGGTGGCAATCGGAGTCGAACCCGCTTCCGATGATCTGTCCAATTTACGATACGGTAAAATCTGTATCCTGGCTGATGCCGATTCCGACGGCGCCCATATCGCGACCCTGTTGTGCGCACTATTCCTGCGACATTTTCAGCCCCTGGTTGAGAAAGGACATGTTTATGTCGCCAAACCACCACTATATCGAATCGATATAGCCAGGGATAAATACTATGCCCTGGACGCGGCTGAACGAGACGGCATACTCGATCGAATTGCAGCGGAAAAGAGAAAGGGTAATGTGAGTGTGACGCGTTTCAAAGGCCTGGGTGAAATGAACCCATTGCAGTTGCGCGAAAGCGCAATTGCACCCGATACCCGTCGTCTTGCCCAGTTGACCATTGAGCCGGGTGATAAGACATTTGAAATCATGAATATGATGCTGTCGAAAAAACGCGCTGCCGATCGCAAAGAATGGTTGCAAACCAAAGGTGATTTGGCCGAGATCTAAGCATTATGTCTAGTATGACCCCAATACCGATTTATGGAATTTAGCGAATCAAAAACAGATAACAACCATGCCTGAGAATCTGGAACTTAATTACGAGGGTGTCGAGAAGCAACCCTTGCGTGTTTTTACCGAGAAGGCCTACCTCGATTATTCGATGTACGTCATTCTTGATCGTGCTTTGCCACATATCGGCGATGGTTTGAAGCCGGTACAACGTCGAATAATCTATGCGATGTCAGAACTTGGCCTCTCGGCCAGTTCAAAGCACAAAAAATCAGCACGTACAGTAGGCGATGTACTGGGTAAATTCCATCCGCATGGTGATACCGCCTGCTACGAGGCGATGGTATTAATGGCCCAGGGGTTTTCCTATCGTTATCCGCTGATCGATGGCCAGGGTAATTTTGGTTCCCCGGACGATCCTAAATCTTTTGCTGCAATGCGCTATACCGAATCCAGGTTATCTCCTGTTGCGCGCGTATTGTTGCAGGAACTGGGACAGGGTAACGTCGACTGGGTACCAAATTTCGATGGCACCATGCAGGAGCCATCGCTATTACCCGCGCGCTTGCCGCATATTCTGTTAAATGGCACGACTGGTATTGCAGTCGGTATGGCTACCGATTTGCCTCCGCACAATTTACGCGAGATCGCTAGCGCCTGTATCCGCCTGTTGGAAAATTCGCGTACCACACTCGATGAACTTCGTGAGCATGTGAAGGGCCCGGACTATCCCACTGAAGCCGAAGTTATTTCAGCAGAGAACGAGTTGAACAGTCTCTACGAGACTGGCCATGGATCTATCCGCATGCGAGCGGTTTACGAACGTGAAGACGGCGATATTATTATTACCGCACTACCACACCAGGTTTCCGGAGCGAGGATACTCGAACAAATTGCGCAGCAGATGCTGGCAAAAAAATTACCCATGGTCGATGATTTACGTGACGAATCGGATCATGAGAATCCGACCCGTCTCGTAATCGTACCACGCTCTAATCGTGTTGACGTCGAGGCGCTCATGGGGCACCTGTTCGCGACTACCGATCTGGAAAGGACATACCGGGTCAATATGAACGTAATCGGTACCAACGGCCGGCCACAGGTCAAAAACCTGAAACAAATATTGAAGGAGTGGATCGTATTTCGAGTATCGACGGTACGTAGACGTCTCGAATGGCGTCTGGATAAGGTAGATAAAAGATTACACGTGCTGGAAGGACTGTTGATTGCTTTTCTGAATCTGGATGAAGTGATTCGCATCGTGCGCAGCGAAGATCAACCCAAACCGGTATTGATAAAAACCTTTAAGATTTCAGAAATTCAGGCCGAGGCGATACTCGAAACAAAACTGCGTCACCTGGCCAGGCTCGAAGAAATGAAAATTCGCCAGGAACAGGAGGAGCTCAATCTCGAAAAACAGGGTCTGGAAAAACTGTTAGGCTCCGAACGTCGTATCAAAACACTCATTAAAAAGGAAATAATGGAAGACGCAGAAACCTATGGTGATGAGCGTCGTTCGCCTATTGTCAGTCGAGAAGCAGCGCGCGCGCTGGATGAAAACGACCTGCTGCCATCGGAGGCTTTAACTATTGTATTATCAGAGAAAGGCTGGGTGCGCGCTGCCAAAGGTCATGATATCGATGCTAGCGCGTTGAGTTACAAGTCAGGTGATGGATTCGAGGCCCTGGCCCAGGGAAAAAGTAATCAAAGCGTGGTATTTATCGATTCATTCGGCCGCAGCTATGCAGCGGCTGCAAACACTCTCCCCTCGGCTCGAGGCCAGGGTGAACCTTTGACTGGACGTTTTAAAACCGCTGCTGGAGTCGAATTTATCAACTGCCTGATGGCCGCAGACGACGCACTCTACCTGCTATCGACATCACATGGTTATGGGTTTGTCTGCCGATTTGAAGATATGTTGACGCGAAATAAAAATGGCAAAGCCCTGATCAGTATATCAAGCGGAGCCAGACTTTTGCGCGCTTGCGCGATCGGCGATTTCGAGATGGATCAGGTTGTATCGATTACCAGCGAGGGATATATAGGCTTGCTGGATATCAAAACAATTCCGCAGTTGTCTAAAGGCAAAGGAAACAAAATTCTGGGTATCCCGCCAAAAAAAATCAAGGCCGGTGAAGAAACAGTGAATTTTATTGGCTGTTTGTCAGTCAAACAAAAGCTTGTGGTTCATTGCGGGAAAAAATACAAGACCATGAATCTGCGCGAGCTGGAAGAATATCGTATAGAACGCGGTAAGCGTGGTCGCAAACTGCCACGCGGCTATCAAAATGTAACTGCAATAGAAGTAATCGATTAGCCTGTTAGGGAGGTAAAATCGTAGTTCAGGGACTTTTCGGCTTTTTGCAGAAAGTCGCCCTGCACAAAGTCGACTCCAAGTGTCCACAGTACGCTTAAAATTGCGGCATCCTCGACCCCGGGAGTTATCGAGAGAATATTCGCCGCCGCCGCCTGACTCGCAAGCTCACTAATATTCTCCTGCAATTGTTTATTTTGAACCAGATTCTCCATGTAGGCGATATTAATTCGGATGTAGTCGACTGGCAGATGTCTGGTTAACTGAAATGGATTTAAACCGGTGCCGAAGTTATCCAGACCGAGTTTACAATCGATGGCCTTCAGTCCTGTTAACAAATTTTTTGCAGCCTTAAGATGAGAGACTGCATTCCCCTCATTCACCATGAAGACCAGGTGCTGACCGGAAACTGCGGAGTTGCCGAGGCTTTCCGATACCCATGAAGCCAGGCTTTCATCCCGCACCGATTCGACACTGAGAGGAATGAAGATCTGGATGTTGCGTGACTTGCGGCTGAGATCCGCTATTTTCTTTATTGCGTGCAAAATGATCCAACGATCCAGTGTCTGCCCAGCGTTCGAAAGCTCGGCCGCTCGTTGAAAGCTATCCTGATAAAACCGGGTTCCGTCCTTTCTGGATAATTCCAGGCTCGATTGGAAACGTTCCCCGCTAGCGGCCTTGATACTGACAATGGGCTGGTAGAGTCCGGCAATCCGATTGTTATTCAGGGCATCTTTAATCAATTCGACTGTAACCCCGTTTGCTTCCTCGTGGGTCATTTCGCCGGCATTGGGGACATAGGTGCGTGATTTATTACCTCCCGTTGCCTGTATCTGTTCGCAGAATTTTTCTGCACGGGCAATAATCTGATTGGCGCTATTGGGTGAATTTTCGTCGATAAAGCAAATCGAGGCGCTACAGGTTGCACTAATCGATTGATCGCCTATTTCAAAAACCCGTTCCTCGACGAGTGTGAGAATTCTGCTTGCAAAATCTTTGGTCAGAGACTTTTCTTTAACAATGCCGAGGCATGCGTAGGAAGCAGCGCCAAAACGGGCCAAAATCTGTCCTTCCCCGGCATTTTCACTAATCAACCTGGCGATATCGCCAATCAGCGTATCACAGCCAGAGATTCCCACGATATCTCGAATTTCGTGAAAATTGTCGATCCCAAAATAAACAACCGCACTTTGATGAATGCCATTCATTGCCAGCGTAATCGAACTGTTTAGTTTCCCCATGAAGCTTTGACGGTTGTAAAGACCGGTAATCAAATCATGCTGATGCAAGTAGGTTATCTGTTCTTCGAGCTCTGTGGTATCTGCTACCGAGCGAATCAGAAGCAGGGTACAGGGTTCACTATCATAGTTAGCCTGGGAAAATTCTACCGTTACGGGTACGATCTCGTCGCTGCTATTCAGCAACTTAAGATCTAGTGAATCTTCATTGTTACTACCTCTATCGAGATCTCGAAGGAATGTTTTTAATTTGTCTTTCTGGTCCCCGGCAACCATATCAATTAGTGACGTTCCCTCGAGTGCCTCAAATTCGGCGTAGCCAAACGTTTCCAGATAGACTGAATTCGCAAAAATATGCATGCCTTCATGCACGTAAGCTACTGCATCCAGTGAATTGGTTAGCAGAGACTGGCAGCGCTTTTCGCTTTCCTGTAGTTTAAGATCGGTGCGTACCGCCTGGCGCCACAGCGAGAGGCAAAAAGCCTCGCGTTTAATCACCAGGAACAGGTGATCCGGGTTCTTCATGGATACGACATCCTGTGCGCCACCCGCAATCGATCGCACCTGGATTTCGGCGGTTAGTTTTGCCGTCATCGCGATCATAGCCACGTGCCGACCACTTTCCTGAATCAGGAGCTGGGACTGGGCCAGGTTAAAATCGTCCAGATCCATTGAGAACAGTACCAGCTCGGGTGTTTTCTGTTCCAGAATTGCACTCATTCCGGCGGCATCACTGGCGAACTCGGCGCGAACCTGTATGCCGGCGGCACGCAGAGAACTGGTTATTTGTTCAGCCTTGTGTAGATCTTCGGCTACTATGAGCAGGCTAATCAATTTATCTACTTCAATTTTCATCGGCATTCATTGGGGTTTTGAACCTTCAATCATAGTTCAAATTGGTCTTGCCTACCGGTCTTTTACCCGGAATTTTCCTGGTAATATCCAAATTATTCCGGCCACTGTTTGTCGCATTCAGCTGGAATCCGTTATGATGGACTTTTTCCCAGGATAATCTGATGGCCAGCGTTAGTACTAATGAGTTTCGCAGTGGATTAAAGCTAATGATCGACGATGATCCCTGCAGCATAATCGAGAACGAATTTGTTAAGCCGGGGAAAGGACAGGCATTTAATCGAGTCAAAATTCGTAATTTGAAAACCGGCAGGGTGCTGGATAAAACTTTTAAATCTGGCGAATCGTTTGAAGCTGCTGATGTAGTCGATATCGATATGCAATATCTCTATAGCGATGGAGAATTCTGGCATTTTATGGTGCCGGAAACCTACGAACAACATGCGGCAGATGCGAATGCGGTTGCCGACTCGTATTTATGGCTTAAGGCGCAGGATACCTGTGAAGTCACTCTATACAACGGTAGTCCGATTGGTGTTACACCGCCTAATTTTGTCGAACTGGAAATTTCTGATACGGATCCGGGCTTAAAAGGTGATACCGCACAGGGTGGTACCAAGCCAGCGACACTGGAAACCGGGGCGGTGGTAAAGGTACCGCTATTTCTCGAAATAGGAGAGATGGTGAGAGTCGATACTCGTTCAGGTGAGTACATGTCGCGAGTTAAAAAGTAAGCGATCGCGCCTAGCCCGAATATTGCACGAAGGCGGCACTCATACTGATGAATAATTTTATTATTCAAAGACTTATCTTAGAATTCTGACATGATTGAAAATTACAGTTTGTGCCTGAACGAATTCAGGAAAAATCTGGCTGCCAATCTTGATCGATCCCCCTTGATCCATAGCTATTGCTA
>JBGUEB010000107.1:0-10771 GCA_041821565.1 Gammaproteobacteria bacterium
GTTCGGTGCTGATGCAGCGCATGCTGGAAGAAAATGATTTTGACAATATCGAGGAGCCCGTATTTTTTACGACCTCGCAGGTTGGCCAGAATGGGCCTGAAATTGGTAAAGATACACCTCCTTTACTGGATGCAACCAACCTTAACGAACTCAAGTCGATGGATGCTGTTGTGACTTGCCAGGGTGGTGATTACACCAATCAGGTTTATACCGATTTACGTGCTAGTGGCTGGAAAGGTTACTGGATCGATGCAGCATCGACATTGCGCATGCAGGAACACACGGTGATAGTGCTGGACCCGGTAAACCGATCGGTTATTGATGCTGCCCTGGCATCGGGTAAAAAGGATTTTATTGGCGGCAATTGTACCGTTAGTTTGATGATGCTCGCTATGGGCGGACTGTTTGAGCATGACCTGGTTGACTGGATGAGTGTGATGACCTACCAGGCAGCTTCGGGTGGTGGCGCCAGGCATATGCGAGAGCTGCTTGCCCAAATGGGCAGCCTGCATGCGAGTGTCGCTGGTCTACTGGAAGATCCAGGATCGGCAATTCTGGAAATCGATCAATTGATTACCCAGCAACTACAATCGCAGGCACTACCCACCGAACACTTTACGGTGCCGCTGGCCGGAAGCCTGATCCCGTGGATAGATGCGCAACTGGACAACGGCCAATCGAAGGAAGAGTGGAAGGCGGCCGCGGAAGCGAACAAGATTTTGGGCAATACCGGCCAGCCGATCGCTATCGATGGCATTTGTGTTCGAATTGGAGCGATGCGGTCGCATTCACAGGCTATTACGGTGAAATTGAAACGTAACCCGCCGTTGGATGAAATTCGTCAAATGCTGGCCGAGTCAAACGACTGGGTCAAGGTGCTGCCCAATGATCGAGAAATTTCTATGCAGGAATTATCCCCGGCGGCGGTGACCGGCTCATTAGATATACCGGTGGGCCGATTACGGAAAATGAATATGGGCGAAGAATACCTTGCCGCATTTACTGTTGGTGATCAATTGCTCTGGGGAGCCGCCGAACCCTTGCGTCGAATGCTGAATTTAGTGTTGGAGTATTAGCTGCTATAACGGCTGTCCGCAACGCTATCACGCATGTCACTTGCATACTGGCAGGTGTTTCCTGGGTTTTCGGCTGCTATGTAACTATTTTTTGCTTCGGATATCTGTCTGAATGACTGTAAATGGCTAATAAATGCAACTGATAATGGAGGATTAAAACCCTCCGCTGCGAGTCAAATTACTGATTGTAATCAACCATTTAACTCTATAAAGTACTAACTAGAATCTACCCGCAAACAAGCCAGGTGAATCCAGGTCTGGATGACCCCTGACCCATTGCATTATGGATTGTCAAATAATTACGTGAATGTTTCAGATATTTTGCTAAAATCTTTTTTATAATCTATAGTTACCTTAACTAATGAAAGTGCTTTCTTAAAAGTAAATTCTCTATCTACAACATAGGTGCATGGATTCTCTGCAGTTTTAATAAGAAATATGATAGGGAATATTGGAGACTAAACGTGCGTAAATTGGGACTATCTTTAACCTTCTGGTTGGCAGGCATCTTGCTGTCGACGAACAGTTTCGCGCTGGGTTTGGGCGAAATCGAAGTTAATTCGTTTTTAAACCAGCCTTTAGACGCGAAAATTGAAGTTATCTCTGCACGCAGCGGTGAAATTGACGACCTGCTCGTTACACTTGCTTCACGAGATGCGTTTACGAAGGCGGGTTTATCTCGGCCCCGAAGTCTTTCTGAATTACGCTTCGCGGTACAGATAGACGAAGAAACGGGTACCGCAGTCGTACTGGTTACCACAAAATCAGCGGTAAGAGAACCATTCCTCAATTTCCTCGTTGAAGCCGACTGGGCCAAGGGGCGGGTGTTAAGAGAATTTACGGTACTGCTTGATCCGCCTTTTTATGCGGATACCCCGGTGCCAGCTACATCCAGCGATCAGACCACAGCGACCCCCGAATCAACCGCAGAGGCGCCGTCTGCAGGCGTCATTGCCGATAGCGAGCCGATCGCCGGTTCTAGTACAACTCCCCCGGAAACCGCAGATTCAGAGAGCTCTGAGTCTGTTACTGCTTCAGACACGGCTACGACTGAGGCTATAGCGGCTTCTGCCACATCCTCTGCGCTGACGCAGCAATCAACGACTGGATCGATTGCCGTATCCGAGGAACCCGAAACTAGCTCTACGAGTGAAGAAGCAGAATTAATCGCCGACGAATCGGATAGCATGATGGTCGCTGATGCACATGTTATCAAGGGAGATACTTTGTGGAGTATCGCTACCCAGTTTAAGGATTCCGAGCACAGTATGAGCCAGGTGATGCTGGCGATACAGCGCATGAACCCAGAATCATTTGCTGAAAATAATATCAATATCCTGAAGGTTGGTACTGTTTTACGGGCCCCTACAGCGGAGCAGCTAGGCCGCATAAGCGAGCGTGAAGCACTTGCCGAGGTGCTCGAGCAAAACGGCCTTTGGGAAGGATACGTTGAACGTGTAAGCGAGACAACCCCGGTCTCAATGGCAGGCGATGGTGGTGATATCGATTCTGATGGTGGTGATATCGATTCTGCAGATGCTGCTGCTGAAGAACAAAGCAATCTGAGCCTGCTAGCACCAGGTGAAGGGGAATCCGATGCCGCAGGCACTACCCAGGGTGACGGCGAAGATAGCGATGAATTGAGCCGGAAGCTGGCCTTCGCCGAAGAAGAACTTGATGCCGCACGGATTGAAAACACCGACCTTGAATCCAGAATTGCCGAACTGGAAGCAACCCTGAGCAAGGTTCAGGAATTGCAAAAAATGATGGAGATCGAAGACGATAGTCTGGCCCAGCTTCAGGCGAACCAGAGTGAAGAAGCAGCGGCAACAGCCGCCGAAGAAATGGAGCAGACTTCGCTAGAAACGATTACCACAGAACAGCCCATTAGCACCAACGAAACTTTGGCCGAAGAAATGAATGCGGTCGATGAAGAAGCTTTACTCGAGGAGTTGCTTACAGAGGATTCAGCGGCTGAGACGGGGGCGGTTGTAGAGCAAACCGAGCCGATCGAAGTAGTAGAAGAACAAACCAGTGTAACTCCTCCGGCACCGGTAATAATACCCGAGCCAATACAAAGCTCGGAGTCATTTCTGGATGGCATGCCGTCATTTGACGATTTATTCCAGGATCCGCTTTTACTGGGTGGATTAGGCGGAATTATCCTGTTAGTGCTGGGTCTAGTTGGCTACAAGAAATGGAAAAGTAAGCAGGGATTTGTCGATCTCGGTGAATCTGATGCAGGGGATGACAAGGATTCGCACGAAGCTAGCACCATAATTGACATTGACGACGAAGAGCTTTTGCCCGACGAGCCCCTGGCCGAAGAACAGGAAGATCAGACCAATATTGTACCTCCGAATGCTGGAGAGTTAGCGGAAACAGAAGAGCCTGCAGCTGAAGAGCAGGACTTCTCAGCTACCGAAATTATCCCGGCGGAAAGCCTGGATGAAGCCCTGGCGGAGGAACCCGAGGCGCCAGCGCCAGCAGCAGGGCAGGAAGCCGAGGAAGAACAGCAAGACGACACCTTAAACGAGGTTGACGTCTATCTGGCCTATGGTCTTTATGATAACGCAGAAGACCTGTTAAAGCAGAGCCTGGAAACTAGCCCCGGTAGGGGTGATTACCGCGCCAAGTTACTGGATACTTACTTTGCCACAAAGAGTGTCGACGCATTTGTAAAACAGGCTGAAGCTCTGAAAGGTATGGGTGATGCAGCAAGCCGCCACTGGGATCGAGTGCAGGTAATGGGTTATGAATTAGCACCCGATAACGATCTGTTTTCCGGCGCCAAGGATAGTTCTCTCACTACCTCCGACCTGGGCATAGCCAAACCTGAAGCAGCAGACTTTGACCTGGGGTCAGGTGAAGGAGAGGCTGGCGAAACCGATTTCCTGTTAAGTGAAGAAGTAGACGACTTTATCGATAGCGAGAGTTTTGAGGAGACCGTTGCTCGCGAAGAGCAGGCGGTCGAAATAGCCGATGAAAGCCCACAAGGCGAAGCAGCGACAGATGATTTGAGTGATCTGGAGTTCGCGATTGACGCGGACGATGAAGAGAACATCGAGTCAGTTGATGGCGAGGCTGACGCTATGGATTTCGAATTACCTGATGATATGGGTGGTGAAGATACTGAATTAGCAAGCGGTTTGGGTATAGATATCGATGATTCTGCTAGCGATTCAGAAGCAGAAGTAGAGATGGATTTCGATATAGACGATGCCCTGAACTTCGACGATGAAGAAGTGCTGGAAGCTAATGACGACGATATACAGGCAACTGTTATTATCAAACCAGAGGCTTATCCTGAACTAGAAGATATTTCTGATTTTGAAGAAAACGCTGAATTAGAAGAAACCGCTGAATTAGAAGATCCGTCTGAAACAAATTTTGAAACCGATATTCTAGAAGATACGTCTGAAACACAGTTAGAGACCGGGAGCGAAGAAGTTGTTGGGGATATCGAGCCCAGAATTGAGGACATAACGGATATTGGCGGAATCAGTCTTGGTCTGGACGATACCTCGGACATTAATGATGAAATGCCGGATATTGAGGATCAAACTGATATCAGCCAGATCGATCTTGGTGTCGACGATATTTCATCAGATGAGATAGAGGTCGATGCTGGTGATTTAGAGCTGGACCTTGACGCCGAGCCGGTCAAAACCGATACATTTGCACCTGGTGATTTTGACGACCCCGATGAAATTGTTTCTGAGGAGACCGATATCTCTGGCGTCAATATTGACGATATAGATGATCTGGTATTACCCGACGACGTTGATGAAGTTTCGACCAAACTTGATCTGGCTCGTGCATTTATCGACATGGGTGATGCAGAAGGCGCTCGCAGCAGCCTTGACGACGTACTGAATGAAGGTAGTGACGAACAAAAGGCTGAAGCTGAGGAATTGATGAAGCAGGTATAGTCCAGCTTAGTTACTCGTTAGTAAACTGATTATTCCCACCCCGGGGCAATAGCTGCCTGGAACTTGAATTCGCGATTTGAACGGACAGTCTCGCATTCCCGATTATTTACATCATGCACCCGAGTTCATAATATAATCCTCCTCTTATTAAATACTCTAGCCTGGTGTAAGTCATGTCACAGCAGTTAGTCGGATGATTCTCATTGGTTAAATATGCAGTAGGCATTGAATACGCCGGCACGGCTTACAGTGGTTGGCAAAGACAAAAGCATGTGATATCGGTTCAACAGCATATCGAAGAAGCCATCGGCTTTGTGGCTAACCACAGGATTCAACTGGTATGTGCCGGCCGAACCGATGCCGGGGTCCATGCCATCGAACAGGTCGCACATTTCGAGTCGACCGCGAAACGTGACAATCGATCCTGGATATTAGGCTCGAATTGTCAGTTGCCGCGGGATATTCGGATCAAATGGATAATGCCCGTCGAGAGTGACTTCCACGCCCGATTCAGTGCCATCGCCAGGAGTTATCGTTACATAATAATCAATAGTGCTGTCCCCAGCGCCCTGTTCCATGACCGTGCAGGCTGGGAATTCAGGCCCCTCGATCAGGCGCTGATGCACGAAGCCGCGCAAGTTTTGGTCGGCGAACATGACTTCAGTGCATTTCGTGCGGCAGGCTGCCAGGCTAAATCATCGACCCGGTGTATTCACGAGATTAGCGTAGAACGACGTGGCGACCTGTTATTTCTGGATGTCAGGGCGAATGCGTTTTTGTACCACATGGTACGAAACATAGTCGGTAGCTTGATGAGCGTAGGTCAGGGAGAGCAGTCGATCGATTGGTTCAAACGTGTATTTTCCGGCAGAGATCGTAATCTGGCAGCAGCGACAGCACCAGCAGCCGGGTTATACCTTTTACGCGCTCATTATCCAGATGCATTTGAATTACCGTTTAATGGCAAAAACCCGATACTATTTTAGTGCTATCTAGTGCTGTTACTATAGTATATGGAGTCTTCCCATAGTGACAGATCGATTATTCGCCGGCAGCGCAATGAAGGCTACCGGGCATGCGAGCCAGATCGAATAACTTGCTTCGGATAAGCACATACCAGGTAAAGAGTAGCGAGCAATGAATCGCCGAACACGAATTAAGATTTGCGGCATTACCGAGCTGGCAGATGCGCTTCAGATAGCGGATCTGGGCGGAGATGCAATTGGCCTCGTATTCCATTCGAATAGCCCTCGTGTGGTTGAACTTGCCAGTGCTGTTCGAATCCGGCAGGCAATGCCGCCATTTGTGACTGTTGTTGCATTGTTGATGGATGAGGAAACTGACTGGGTAGAACAGGTGGTGGAGAAGGTCAAACCCGATTGCCTGCAGTTTCATGGTAAGGAATCTGCCGACTTTTGTGCGCAATGGTCAAGACCTTATATTAAGGCCATTCCAATGGCCAGCGTCACTGACGCGAAGGCTTATGCAGAACAATATCGAAGCGCACAGGGTTTTTTATTCGACAGTAATGTTGCTGGATGTCAGGGTGGTTCCGGTGATACATTTGACTGGTTGAAAATCCCCTCTGCTTTTGACTTTCCGCTGGTGCTGGCTGGTGGATTAAATCCATCGAATGTGTCGGCGGCCGTAACTCAGGTCAAACCCTGGGCAGTTGACGTTAGTAGTGGGGTCGAAAAGTCCATGGGAATCAAGGATGCCAACCTGATTGAACGGTTCTTTCACGAGGTCAACGGTGCTGATCTCAATAGATGAAATCAAAGATGGGAAAACTCGTCGGCCATTGCTAAAATTACCAGTATTATATTAGTTGGATTAGCATCGGTGAAGAAAATTGAAATGACTCAAAATGATCGACAGCAGATCGAGACCCTGATTGGTGGGATTTTGCACAAAAGGAAGCCTATGATGGTCTCCGCTATCGGGAAGCTGGTATGAGCTGGTTCGAAAGTTTATTGCCCTCGAAAATACGTACTTCTGGGATAAATGATAAAAAGAATGTACCAGAAGGTCTATGGGCCAAATGTGATAAATGCGATGCAATCATCTATCGAGCCGAGCTTGAACGGAATCAGGAGGTTTGTACCAAGTGCGATCATCATATGCGTATCGCCGCAAGGCAAAGACTAGATCAGTTTTTTGACGAGGGCGATCGCGTCGAAATAGCTGAGAATATCGAGCCCGAAGACATTCTTAAATTTAGAGATGATAAAAAGTATAAGGACCGGCTAAACCAGGCGCAAAAAACGACGGGGGAAAAAGATGCCCTTATCGTTATGCGTGGCAATGTTATGGGAGTTAGTATCGTCGCCGCAGCCTTCGAATTCAAATTCATGGGCGGTTCCATGGCATCGGTGGTTGGCGAAAAATTTGTTCGTGCTGTAAATACCTGTATCGAACATAACATCCCCCTGGTTTGCTTTACCGCCAGTGGCGGTGCACGCATGCAGGAGGCTTTGTTTTCACTATTGCAAATGGCAAAAACCAGTGCAGCACTGACGCGATTGTCAAAGCGAGGTATTCCATACATCTGTGTTTTAACTGATCCGACAATGGGGGGGGTTTCCGCCAGTTTGGCGATGTTGGGTGATATTCACATCGCAGAGCCCAATGCACTAATAGGATTTGCTGGACCTCGAGTGATCGAGCAAACGGTACGTGAAACTCTACCCGATGGTTTTCAGCGTAGTGAATTTCTACTCGAACATGGTGCGATCGATATGATAGTCGACCGGCGAGAGCTGCGCAAAAAAATCAGTTCGCTTTGCACGATGATGATGGGTCAGGCCACACCATAGTAAAAAAACCCTTAAAATCAATGAAATGCCTCTTTACTCGGGCGACCGTCACGCGGTATCAGCCGGATATTTGTTGGTTATAAATACGATATGCGCTTTGATTCGCTGAGCCAGTGGCTGGATTGGCAACTCCACTTACACGTAAAGGCGATTGATCTGGGGCTCGATCGGGTGTCTGAAGTTGCGCACCGTCTTCATATTAAATCTATCGCCAGCAAGGTAATTACTGTGGCTGGCACCAATGGCAAGGGTTCGAGCGTTGCCTGCTATGAAAACTGGTTATCCAGTGCCGGATTCTCGGTAGCTAGTTACACCTCACCTCATTTACTAAGCTACAACGAACGTATTAAGCTGGATACAGTGCCTGTTGACGATGCACTACTTTGTCAGGCGTTTGAGGCGGTTGAGGCGGTGAGACAGGGCACTGCCTTAACTTATTTTGAATTTGGAACACTGGCCGCGTTCTGGTTAATGCAAAAACATCAACCAGACTACGCCATTCTCGAAGTTGGGCTGGGTGGCCGACTCGATGCGGTGAATATTATCGATCCTGACCTGATACATTTGACCAGTATCAGTATCGATCATCAGAACTGGTTGGGTGATAGTCGCGAAAAAATAGGATTTGAAAAGGCTGGTGTCCTGCGACCCCATGTTCCCGTTGTTTGTAACGATATTCAGCCACCGCAGTCGGTACTCGATGAAATTGAGCGACTCGATTGCCCGAGTCTGCAATACAGGCGGGATTTCTTCATTCAAGAAGCGCAAGCAGCCGACGAATATGACTGGGTGGGACCTGATCTTCATTTTAGCCTGACCCCGCCTTTGCCGGGAAAGCACCAACTGCAAAATCTCGCAGGTGTTGTTGCCGGTCTTAGCCTGTTGTTGCCACTGAACAAATACCAGCCCCAGTCAGTGGCCGACTATTTTGCGGGTACCCATTTGGCAGGACGATTCCAGCGCTTGCAGACAAAACTGGCGGCAGATGTATATATCGATGTTGGTCACAATCCGGATGCTGCCCGTGCAATTGCGGAGAATTTGGTGTCGATAAAAAATCCGGCGGGTCGAATAGTGCTATTGCTTGGCATGCTTGAGGATAAGCAAAGCCTGGAATTTGTTGTCGAATTTGAGCGAGTCGTGGATAGCTGGTGGTTACTCTCCCTGGACTGTGATCGGGGCCTGAGCGCAGATGCGCTCGAACAAAGAATCACTTCACGGGTAAGGGTGGCCGAAAAGTTTGAGCAAGCTGAAATAGCTGTCAATACCGCACTGTCATCTTTACGTAATCAGGATATAATGCTGGTTACCGGGTCGTTTGCTACAGTTGAATTTTTTCTTCGAGCAGTCTCATAAATGTCGTGTAAAAGTCTGGTACTCTTTTTGAGGTGATGTTAGTGGATAAAATTAGCCTAAACAGTCAGACTGACGGCCTTGCATGTGCCAGTTGTATTTTCTTACCCTCTCAGCGGATAGCCAGTTACACTTCATTTACCCTGTTTGTTATGGCCTCAATACTGTAAACAGTTACTTAAGATAGCACTCACGTGGATCAAAACACCAAACAACGCCTGGTAGGCATAACCGTTATATTTGCACTGGCAGTGATATTTCTGCCAATGATTTTAGACGGCTCTGGTGTGCAGAAAAACACCCTCGAAGTTGTAATACCACCGCAGCCAGCGAGTAAGTTTAACTCGGAGTTTGAGCAGAAAATTGTAGAGTTGCATAGCAAAGTCGAAGAGTTACCCAAATTGCAGTCGCAGGTGGCCGATGAGGCCTCGAGCACTAACAAAATTACAAGGAATCTAGATCAGGGTTCGAGTTCGACCACAGTCGCACAAAAAACTGACCGGGTTGTTGCTGAGAAATCAGCAGCGAAGTCGGATGTTGCAAAGACAGGTGGTGATACCTGGGTTTTGCAGGTGGCCAGTTTCAAGGATAAGCCGAAGGCATTAACACAGCGCGATAAATTGCGCAAATCAAACATCGCCGCAGTGTTTGTTGAGCAGTTCCGTATTGATAACCAGGTAATTTATCGAGTGCGACTTGGTCCATTTGTGAAACGCGAAAAGGCAGATATTGCGTTAAATAAACTAAAAGCGAAACACGATATCGATGGCCTGGTTATGCTTTATGAGAAATGATTTACCTGCAGCGCAGATTAAT
Source organism: Gammaproteobacteria bacterium (assembly GCA_041821565.1). Lineage (GTDB taxonomy): Bacteria > Pseudomonadota > Gammaproteobacteria. Next base: position 9,994 of record JBGUEB010000107.1, read on the forward strand.
GCTTTATTCAAAATCAGACTTTAATGCGATCGCGAGATTTCAGCCGATGTGGAGCAGCTAATGAGTTGGGTTGATCTGATCATTATCGCGATAATTGTCATATCGGCATTAATCAGCCTGGTCAGGGGATTCGTCAAGGAATCGATTTCGCTGGCAAGCTGGCTGTTCGCTGGATTTATCGCATTAACCTATTTTACGCCCCTGGCCGATCTCCTCGAACCTTATATTGAATCGCCCACTGTTCGAACTGGCAGTAGCTTCGCTATTTTGTTTGTTAGCAGTCTGATCATCGGTGCAATTATCAATTTCATGGCCAGCCAACTGGTGTCGAAAACTGGTCTTTCTGGCACTGATAAGAGTCTTGGTGTAGTGTTTGGCGCTGCTCGAGGTGTGCTCATAGTAGTAATACTGGTGTTGCTCGCGGGAATGACACCGATGCCTTCAGAGTCCTGGTGGAAGGAATCCACCATGATTGAGTATTTTGCCAGTATGGCTAGCTGGATCAAGGACATACTGCCAGAGGATATTGCGGGTAAATTTTCACTATAAATTCGAAAATTCCTGAACTTAATGAGAAACCCTTACCTGGCGATTGTATGCCTGATAACCTGAGAAACTTCAACCATGTGTGGAATTATAGGAATCGTTAGCCATCAACAGATAGCACAGGTTATCTATGATGGTCTACTGGTGCTTCAGCATAGAGGACAGGACTCTGCTGGAATCGTGGTATGCGATGGTAATAAATTGAATATGCGTAAGGGCAATGGGCAGGTGA
>JBGUEB010000108.1:0-10769 GCA_041821565.1 Gammaproteobacteria bacterium
CGACAATTAAGTGGCGGCGAAATATTCAGATTCTAGCCTGCCTTTCCATGCCCCCGCATCCTCTGCGAGAATAATATTTTTTCCTGAACCCAGTAATTTTCCTGAAAAGTTAATCTTATCTGCCAAATTGCAACCTGTTTCTTCTCCTGTTGTGGCTGATATAATCTACCCCTTTTAATATACCCGCCTGGCGGTTGTGAGCGAATACCATGTTTGAGAATCTTACCGATCGACTGTCCAGAACCGTGAAAAACCTGCGTGGGCAGGGTCGTCTGAGCGAAGACAATATTAAGGACAGCCTGCGCGAAGTGCGCATGGCCCTGCTTGAGGCCGATGTAGCTCTGCCAGTAGTAAAAGGTTTTATAGAGCGAGTCAGGGAACAGGCGCTTGGCAAGGGTGTGATTGGCAGCCTTTCACCCGGCCAGGCTTTAATCAAGGTGGTTAATGACGAACTCGTAGCGGTGATGGGTGATCAACACGATGGTATCGATCTAAATCATAAACCGCCGGTCATCATATTAATGGCCGGGTTGCAGGGAGCGGGAAAAACCACCACGGTGGCTAAACTAGCTCGTCGCCTGATCGAGGTGGATAAAAAAAATGTGGTTGTCGCCAGTGCTGATATTTACCGCCCTGCAGCTATAGAGCAGTTGCAGACATTATCGAATGAAGTCAATGCAACTTTCTTCCCCAGTGATAGCTCGCAAAATCCGGTTGATATTGCCGAGGGGGCACTACGCGCCGCACAAATAAGTAATGCCGATGTATTAATCCTCGATACAGCGGGCCGGTTGCATATTGATCAGCAGATGATGGATGAAATCAGGGCAATACACGATGCGGTTAACCCTGCTGAAACATTGTTCGTGGTCGATAGCATGACTGGTCAGGATGCGGCCAATACCGCCCAGGCGTTTGGTGAGGCATTACCACTTACCGGTGTAGTATTAACCAAGACCGATGGTGACGCTCGTGGTGGAGCGGCCCTGTCGGTGCGCCAGATTACCGGTAAGCCAATTAAGTATATCGGCTCCGGGGAAAAAACCGATGCGCTTGAAGCTTTCCATCCTGATCGTATGGCTTCTCGAATTCTCGGTATGGGTGATATTTTATCCCTGGTCGAGCAGGCACAGGAAAAGGTCGACTACGAAAAAGCGGAAAAACTGGCTAAAAAGGTTAAGAAGGGTAAGGGATTTGACCTTGAAGATCTGCGTGATCAATTTATCCAGATGGAAAACATGGGAGGCATGGCAGGCATGATGGACAAGTTGCCCGGTATGGGCGCCGGCGTATCGCAGGCGATGAAAGACCCGGCCCAGACCAGGCAAATGAAACGTATGGTGGCAATCATTAATTCGATGACGCCACAGGAGCGGCGTAAGCCGGAGCTTATCAACGGTTCACGAAAACGTCGCGTTGCCGGCGGTTCGGGTACCCAGATTCAGGATATTAATCGACTGCTCAAACAGCACAAGCAGATGCAGAAGATGATGAAAAAAATGGGAAGCAAGGGCGGCATGGCCAATATGATGCGCGGGTTGAAAGGGAAGATGCCCCCCGGGATGCCTTTTTAAAAACTGGCTATAAAAGCGTGCCCTTGTCGCGATAGCGGCGGCATCACTGTGCTCGAATCCTCATGTATTTGTACATACACTGCGGTTCTCCGCGCGGTGATTTCTTGCTCTCCCAACAAAATCACACTTTTATAGCCATTTTTATGATTAGATATGGTTGTAAAAAAGAACCTGATTGGGCTTCACAGCGGGATATTTTTAGGTACAATACGCGGTCTTCTGACCACTGGTCAGCGCTATCCTTTTGTCTGGTGACATTTAGAGGTTTTTATGGTTTCAATTCGTTTGGCTCGCGGCGGCTCCAAGAAGCGTCCCTTCTATCATGTGGTAGTTAGTGACAGCCGTAGCCCCAGAGACGGTCGTTACATTGAGCGTGTGGGATTTTTTAATCCACAGGCACGCGGTCAGGAAGAGGAACTCCGTCTTGACCATGAGCGACTTGATTACTGGGTTTCAAAGGGAGCTCAGACTAGTGAACGTGTCGCAAGTCTGATCAAGGTATCCCGCAAAGCGGCTTGAGGTCGTTCTGAACCGGTATGCGTCCGCAGGATGATGAGTCTATCTGTGTTGGCCATATTATCGGTATCCAGGGTGTAAAAGGCTGGGTAAAGGTATTTTCAGATACCAGTCCCCGTGAAAATATATTGAATTACAGCCCGTGGAAAATTGAAACGGGAGAAAAAATTATGAATGTCGCTGTTAATGGGCGGCTTCATGGAAAAAATGTTATCGCTCAAATTGACGGGGTCGAAGATCGTGATCTCGCCGCTGAGTTGATCGGTAGTAAGATTTATATAGAGCCTGGACAGTTACCAAAATTAACTGAAGGTGAGTATTATTGGTCTGACCTGATCGGTATGAAGGTCGAATCACTGGAATCTAAGCCATTGGGTACAGTCGAGACGATGATGGAAACGGGTGCTAACGACGTCATGGTATTGCAGGGAGACAGGGAAAGACTGATTCCATTTGTGATCGATGAAATAGTACGGGAAGTTGATCTGGTAAATAAGCGGGTTGTTGTTGACTGGCAGCCGGACTACTAGCAGGCCGCCCAAATGAGAGTAGATGTTATCACGCTGCTTCCAGAACTGGTTAAGCAGGTGATTAGATACGGTGTAGTCGGCAGGGCGGCAGATCAGGGACTACTGCAGCTCAATTGCTGGAATCCGAGGGATTACACCCAGGATCGTCATCGAACTGTAGATGATCGCCCCTATGGCGGTGGTCCCGGTATGCTGATGAAAGTCCAGCCGCTGCAGGATACCATTCGGGCGGTTCGGCAGCATAGCGCGGAGGCGCGGCTGATTTATCTTGGCCCGCAGGGAATACCGGTTAAACAGGAGAGGCTGGCCCGGCAGGTTGCAGAAGGAGCCGTCATATTCCTGTGTGGTCGATACGAAGGAATCGATGAGCGTTTGCTACAACAGGAAGTTGATGAAGAGTGGTCTATTGGTGATTATGTGATCAGTGGTGGTGAACTCGCAGCCATGGTGTGCATCGATGCGATGACGCGTTTGATTCCCGGGGCACTGGGGCATGAGCAATCGGCACAACAGGACTCGTTTAGCGAGGGAATACTGGATTGCCCGCACTATACGAGGCCCGAAGAATTTCAGGGTATGAAGGTGCCCGAAGTGTTGATGAATGGGAATCATAAGCAAATACAGGACTGGCGCGAAAAACAGTCGCTCGGTAGAACGTGGCAAAGACGCCCGGATCTGCTTGAAAATATTGATCTGGACGACAGGCAACAAGCCCTGTTGAACGAATACATAGATGAGTTTGGATAAATTCGTCGTATAGAATTAGAGGGCTGTCGAAAGGCAGGCTGGAATATTTTTAGAGGAAGTGAAATGAGCAATATAATTGCACAATTGGACGCAGAGCAGCTTAAGACAGACGTCCCGGCTTTTTCACCTGGCGACACTGTCGTCGTGCAGGTGCGAGTAAAAGAAGGCACGCGTGAACGGTTGCAGGCTTATGAAGGCGTTGTGATTGCAAAGCGTAATCGCGGTATTAATTCAGCATTTACGGTACGCAAGATTTCTCACGGCGAAGGTGTGGAGCGCGTTTTCCAGACGCACAGCCCCATGGTCGCGGAAATCAAGGTCAAACGACGCGGCAAGGTACGTCGGGCAAAACTTTACTACCTGCGCGGACTAACCGGTAAGGGTGCCAGGATCAAGGAAAAGTTATAAAAACCGGGTTCATTTTGTATAATTCTAAAGGCGTGGCGCAACAGCAACACGCCTTTTTTTATGGCTAAAAGGGCTCTAGCAATGACCCATCAAAAATTCAACTGCCTGATTGCGCTGTTATTTATTTGCCTGTTGAGTAATTCGTGGGCGGATGAAAAGCTCGACATGTTGAAAAATATTTCGGCCGCAGGTGCACCTGTTTTAACCCTGAAAATGATTGATCAGGCGCAACCAAAGCTCGATGTCGATCTGTTTGAATGGATTTTATGGGAACAGGAAAGATATTCGATATTGAGCCAATGGCAACAGTGGGATGATTTGCTGGTACGTATAGAAGGCCTGCCTGCTGATTTACCGGAACAGTTCAAGCAGCAGGCTGTAACCTACAAAATCAGGGCGTACCTGGAAATTGGGCAGACCGCCACGGCACGGAAACTGCTGCGAGAGCAGTTGTGGCAACCAACTGCGGGCGAGATATCCGAATATCAAACCTGGCGTCGTCAGGTCATTGTTAGCTATCTGAAAGATGGCAGGATCGAAGACGCCCGTATTGCCATGTTGCGTTTCGACCAGGATTTTGACAGTGAAGACGAGGCCTGGCTCATACTACGAGCTACGGTAATGATACAGGCAGGTCGTTACGACCAGGCAATTCAGATTTTGCAGGTGCTGGATGCCTGGCAGGCCGAATTGACTAACCTGCTTGCGCAATACAGGTCAGGAATAATAAGTCACAAAGCGGTATGGGACCTGGTTAAAAGAGAAACAACCAGTAAAGAATTGGAACCAGGAGAACTGCCAACGCTCTGGGCCCTGGGTTATTACGCGGCTCAGCAAATGTCCGCCGTTGATCGCGTCCTTGCCCTGGAACAACTCTTCATGTCTGGCATGACTTCGCCTCTCGAACTTTTTCAAATACCGGCTGATCGCTTATGGGACGCCTATATCGAATACGCGCAACTTGTTGGTAACCGGTCCGAGTTGCTGGTTGGAGACGATGCCAAATGGCTTGAGCTTGCGACCAAAGCGATCCTGGTGACGCCGGTAAAAGCCCGATCATTGTTTGCTCAATTGATGCTACGAAGCCCCGACCAGGAAATTATCAATAGCGCCGCCGAGGGTTATATGCGTAGTTTTAAGGTGGTTGACGATTCCGAACAAAATCTGCTCGATCAGCTGTTTAACAAAAGTGAGACATTCTTCGATGCGACTGAAATTCCATCATTGGTGCGATATCAGCTAGTTGACCTGGCGTTGAAAAGAACAGACATCGAAGAGGCTACACGATTGATGTCGGGTCTGAGTTCCTACCCCACGGGTACCAGCCGCTTTAAATGGCAGTTGCGCCAGGCTCGCGTATTAATTCTGGGGGGGCGTTATGAGGAAGGAAATCAGATATTGGAGTCCCTCATCAATGAATACCTGGAGCCGAATGCCGAAGACACAGACCGAATTCTACAGGTGCTGTTCGACTTGCAAACGGTAAATTTACACCAGCAGGCTCTAGTGCATTTTAATCAACTGTTAATGCGCCCAGTCGAATTCAAACAACACCGGGAAATAATGTTCTGGATTGCCGATTCATTTAAGGCACTTGAAAAATATGACCAGGCTGCATTGTTATATTTGCAGTCGGCAATGTTGTCTGATCCGCTGGCGATGGACCCCTGGGCGCTGACTGCACGCTTTAGTGCAGCCCAGAGTCTTCAGAAATCGGGCCTTATTGATGACGCACGAAGAATTTATACCGAGTTACTCAAGGTAACTCAGGAGCCAGCGCAGCGCGCTTTATTGAAGCATAATATCCAGCAACTCTGGTTAAATCAGGATGCCCAGTAATCTAAAGCACGCGAATTTCACGCCAGGCGTATACTGCCTGGCGGCATATCCCTGAGCATAAAAACCCAGAATCAATTTTAAAAACTCAGGCCTGGAACTGACAACTGGGTGTCGATGTCGACAGTTCTTTTTCAGCATCAGACATTTCGATATCGATATCCTCAAATAGCGGTGTACTGAGGTAGCGTTCACCGGTATCGGGTAACATGCAGAGGATATTTGATCCTTCTGCTGCAGTCTCAGCGACTTCCAGGGCTGCGGCCAGGGTGGCACCTGCACTAATACCTACAAAAATGCCCTCTTGTTGAGCCAGGTTGCGGGCACATTCGAGTGCGCGTGGTCCCGCTACGAGTAAAATCTTTTCGATAGCGCTGGAGGCGACCGAATCGCCGGCCAGTTTGGGAATAAAGTCCGGGGTCCAGCCCTGCATCGGGTGAGGGCTAAAGCTTGGGTGGCTTTCTGCAGGTGAACCGTCTTCATTTCTTTTTTGTTCGACGCCGCTGTCCAGCAAGTTGGCTACTTCGGGTTCGCTGACAATAATTTTGGTATTGGGGCTTTTCTCATTGAGTACTCGCGCGACTCCTTTTAGTGTGCCGCCGGTGCCGTATCCGGTTACCCAGTAATCCAGTTGAGCGCCCTCAAAGGCTGAGAGAATTTCCGGGGCCGTGGTGTTGGAATGCATATTCGCATTGGATTCGTTTTCAAATTGACGGGTCAGGAACCAGCCATTTTTTTCCGCTAACTCTTTGGCTTTCTGCACCATTCCACTACCTTTCAGCGGAGCAGGTGTGAGCACCACTTTGGCACCGAGGAAACGCATTAACTTGCGCCGCTCGACACTAAAACTTTCCGCCATGGTGACTACCAGCGGATAGCCCTTCTGGGCGCAAACCATGGCCAGACCAATTCCAGTGTTGCCACTGGTGGCCTCAATCACGGTTTGACCGGGTTTAAGGGCACCGGATTTTTCTGCATCCTCAATTATCCCCAGCGCGAGCCGATCCTTAACCGAGCCCATCGGATTAAAAGCTTCGATTTTCGCATATAAATTGACATGAGCCGGACCCAGCTTGTTAATTTTAACAACCGGAGTATTACCGATGGTGCCAAGAATATTTTCATGTATGTTCATAGAATTGTCCTTTGGGTTATTTTTTAATGAGAGCTTTGAGTCAATAACTCGACAGTTTTGCTTCTGATTACTCAGTTTTAAACTAGCCTTCCTAAGACAAAAAAGGATAGGCTTAAAGCATTATTAGTACAGCAACCTGGTATATCTACCACTTAACGTCTATTTAGACAACAGGGTATTTCACTTAAGGCCTATTTAGACAACAGGGTATTTAATGTGGCCATCGTTACTAGTTATTTTATGACTGGTAGGCATAGTTCACGGATAAGTATTCCCCAGCCGAGTTGGAGGCTGACAAAATAAGGTTAATTTGTCCCAGTGATACCTTGAAACAGGCTTAACTTATCCTCATATTATGCCCATTAACATACCCTGGAGAACGAAAATATGACAGTTGCAGCCAATGTGGAAACCCGAGGCTTCGAAACAGAAGTCAATCAGTTGCTGGATTTGATGATCCACTCACTGTATTCCAATAAAGATATATTCCTGCGTGAATTAATTTCCAATGCTTCTGACGCCTGTGACAAATTGCGCTTTACCGCAATTTCAGATGCAAGCCTTTATGAAGAGGATATCGAGTTAAAGGTTAAGGTTAGCTATGACAAGGAACAACGAACTATTACGATTAGCGACAATGGCATAGGCATGACGCGCGAAGAAGTGATCGACCATATCGGCACTATCGCAAAGTCGGGAACTCAGTCCTTTCTTGACTCAATTACTGGAGATCAGAAAAGTGATGCTAAATTAATCGGTCAGTTTGGTGTTGGTTTCTACTCATCATTTATTGTTGCTGAAGAGGTTACCCTGCGATCGCGCAAGGCTGGTGAGCCCGCTGAAAATGGTGTCGAGTGGGTATCACAGGGTAAAGGTGAATATGAAATCCGTTCGATTGAAAAGGCTGGACGAGGAACCGAGGTCATCTTGAAGCTACGCGAAGGTGAAGATGAATTTTTGAATGACTGGAAATTGCGTTCAATCATTACCTCTTATTCAGACCATATTGATTTTCCGGTAATTATGGACAAGACCCAGGAGCCGGAAGCAGAAGGTGGTGAGACGGTTATCGAAGAAGAAACGGTCAACCAGGCATCTGCCTTGTGGATTCGAGCCAAATCAGACATCAAGGACGATGAATACAAGGAATTTTACAAGCATGTTGCGCATGATTATGAGGATCCGATCGCCTGGAGCCATAATCGTGTTGAAGGCACTAATGAATACACCTCGTTGTTGTATATTCCGGCGCGCGCCCCCTTCGACCTCTATGATCGTGAATCTCGCCATGGCATAAAGCTTTATGTGCAGCGTGTATTCATCATGGAGGACGCAGAGAAACTCATGCCCAGGTATTTACGTTTTGTGCGCGGCCTGATCGATTCTAACAATCTGCCGCTAAACGTATCGCGCGAAATTCTGCAGGGTAGCAAGGTAATTGACAGTATTCGAACTGGATCGGTAAAAAAAGTGTTGGGAATGCTGGAAAAAATCGCTAAAAATGACCCTGAAAAATATCAAAAGTTCTGGACGGAGTTTGGCAAGGTACTGAAAGAAGGTCCCGCCGAGGACTTCGCTAACAAGGAGCAAATCGCCAAATTATTGCGGTTTTCGACCAACCATAGCGGTGAGGAAGAGCAAACCGTGACTTTCGATGATTATGTTTCACGTATGCAGGAAGGCCAGGACAAAATTTATTACATCGCCGCTGACTCGCATGCTGCCGCAAAAAATAGCCCGCATCTGGAAATTTTCAAAAAGAAGGGCATCGAAGTACTGTTGTTAAGCGACCGTGTTGATGAATGGTTGACCTCGCATTTAGCCGAATACGAAGGTAAAAAGCTGCAATCGGTAGCCAAGGGTGAACTCGACCTGGGCGAAGATGAAGCCTCGGAGAAAGAGCTCGAGAAAAAAGCAAAGTCTTCGGAGAAATTGATTAAACGAATGAAAAAAGCCCTCGATGAAAAGGTAGAGGACGTTCGTGTGACTAATCGTTTAACCGATTCCCCAGCCTGTATCGTAATCAGCGAGCAGGATATGGCGATGCATATGCAGCGTATTCTGAAGGAGGCCGGTCATGCGATGCCAAGTTCTAAGCCGGTATTAGAAATTAATCCGGATCATCCGATAGTTAAAAAGCTCGGTGTCGAAAAATCGAAGAAGAAATTTGATGACTGGTCTGATATATTATTCGATCAGGCGATACTGGCAGAGGGCGGTCAACTCGACGATCCGGCTAGTTTCGTTTCCAAGTTGAACAAAATGCTGGTGTCAATTGCCAAGTAATACGAAGGTCCGAAAATATATTCGTCACCCATCCGATGTACCAATACAGGTTACCCTGAATCTGGTAGAAGATGACAGTGAAGAGACCGCTGACGAGACTCTGACCAATGTGAGTCTCGGCGGTCTTTCCTTTATTTCTAAACAGCCATTCGAGATTGAGCAAAAAGTTAGAGTTTCTATTCCGCTTTTAAAGCAGGATACAAATCTGTTGGGCACTGTTGTCTGGTGCGAAAAAACCACTGAAAGCTATGAAATTGGAATCCAGTTTGAAGGTTCAAAAGACCTGTTCCGATTACGTATGATTGAACAAATTTGTCATATTGAACATTATCGAAAGGAAATAAAGCTGGTAGAAGGTCGCGAACTCAGCACCGCGCAAGCGGCCACGGAATGGATTTCACGGTATGCCAGCGATTTTCCCCCTATTAAAAGCTAGCCACATGTGGCCCCGACAATTCCTTCAATAGCCATTATTGGGGCCGGCATCGCCGGCCTTACCTGTGGCACCGCGCTAAGGGGACTCGTGCCCCAAGTTAAAATATTCGAAAAAAATATCTTTCCCGGTGGACGTATTAATCGACTCAGGGTCGGAGAACACGAGTTTAATCACGGCGCACAGTTCTTTACGGTTAATAATCCTCTATTCTGGAATATCGTTTCTGCCTGGCAAACCGACGGTATTGTGCGACCCTGGGATGGCTGGATCGTCGAGTTGCAAGAAGGCCAGATTAGTAACAGCGACATGGCAACGCAGAGATTTGTGGGTCAGCCGGGAATGCAGGTTATCGCCGAGAATCTTGCGCAAAATTGTGATCTTGTGGTTTCTACCAGCGTTAGTGAACTGGAAAAACAGAAATCAGGGGGATGGCGATTGTTTAATGATCGAGGGGACTACCTTGGTGCTTATGATATCGTCATTATTGCCACGGCTGCCCACCAGGTATCCAGCCTGACAGGGAATGTGCCATCGATTAGAAAACTGGCCGATGGGGTGGATATGACTGTCTGCTGGACGGGAATGTTTGCCTTCGAACAAAAGCTGGATTTACCCTACGACGCTGCCTATGTGCTGGATTCGCCATTGTCGTGGATTTCACATTCGCAGGTATCTTACCAGGTAACCGAAGCCGACTGCTGGGTGCTTCACGCCTCGCCAGAATGGTCGCAACAGTATGTTGCCAGTTTCAGAGGGCGAGTGATGCATGCATTGCTTGACGCATTCTGGCAGGCGACCGACCTGGATCCGGTAAAACCAATTTCGTCATCGGTGCATTGCTGGAAACATGCCGTGCCAATCAACCCGATTTCTGAAGATTCGTTGTTTGATGAAAACCAGGCAATCGGTGCCTGTGGTGACTGGTGCACGGCGCCAAGAATTGAAGGTGCGGTGCTGAGCGGGTTTTCAATGGCTGATCGAGTGATGAAATATATAAACAGGCCGCAAAGTCCGGAGTCCGCCGGATCTGGGCGGTAATATAAAAGTGCCTGACAAAGCGCAAATAGAAAATCGGACAAGACTCGACAAATGGTTATGGGCTGCCCGTTTTTTTAAGACCAGGGCGATTGCTGCCCAGGCAGTCACCGGTGGTAAAGTGCATCTAATGGGTCAGAGGGTCAAGGCGTCACGTCAGGTTAAGATTGATGATTGCTACGAAATTCGCCGTGGCCAGGAGCGCCTTGAAGTTATCGTGCAGGCCCTCAGCCAGCGCAGGGGCTCTGCGGTCCAGGCCCAGTTAT
>JBGUEB010000109.1:0-10663 GCA_041821565.1 Gammaproteobacteria bacterium
CCTCAAGCTTCCGCTCCTGCTCACGCCCCTTACCTACATCCATGTAGGCAATCCTAAGCTTCGCGAGGCGTCGCACCGCCCCCGAGGGGAGAAGGAATTGTTAGTCGTTACTCCCGCCACAATTCTATCTCAACCAGCGTCGTATGCGCGCTGCTACCCTGGCCGAGTCGAGAGGTTCCCTTGTCACGGGTGAGCAAATTGGGATTGCCCTGGGAATCGGTTCCGTCAGCTTCCGGGTCATACCAGGCGCCGGTTGGTAAGGCGACCACGCCCGCTCGAATATGCGCACTGACGTGAGCCCGGGCCTGGCAGGCACCGCGCGTATTAAATACGCGCACCAGGTCGCCATCGTTAATCCCTCGCTTACTGGCGTCTTTAATATTGATCTCTACAGCGCTAGGACGGGCCCCCGGTATATCTGCAATGGCGCATTCCATTTGGCTATGCAGTTTATCGCCGGGCTGTGGTGACACCAGGTGCAGTGGAAATTGTTGAGTCAGATCTGAACCAAGCCATTCTTCTGGCACTAACCAGCTCGGGTGACCGGGACAATCATCGTAGCCGAAGCCGTCGATGGTTTCCGAGAAAATTTCTATACGACCCGAAGGCGTACCGAGTGGGGCGGCGTCGGGATTTTCCCTGAAGGCTGCGAATGGAACCTCGGCGTACTGACTGCCGGCAATCGGTAATTCAACCCAGTTTTGAGCACAAAGTTGTTCGAATTCCGGTACATCGATTCCATCGACCATGGCTTCCTGCCTGAATTCATCGTACAGATGACGTAGCCATTCGCCGCTATCTCTTCCTTCGGTAAAGGCGCCACCAACCCCCATTCGTTGTGCCAGACCGGCAAATATGTCGTAATCATTTCGCGCCTCGCCGACCGGCGGGATTAACCGCTCCATATGGAAAAGAAAGGAATCACCCTGGGCGCTGCTAATATCCTCGCGTTCATAAGGAGTGGTAGCTGGAAGCACGATGTCGGCGCGTTTTGCGGTTGCCGTCCACCAGGGCTCGTGCACGATAATGGTTTCGGGTCGTTGCCAGGCCTGGTTCAAGCGATTGATGTCCTGATGATGATGGAAGGGATTGCCGCCACACCAATAGACCAGTCGAATATCGGCATAACGCCGATGCTGACCGTTAAATTCATAATCTTCCCCCGGGTTTAACAGCATATCGGCGACACGGGCTACCGGTATGAAATCGGTGATGGGGTTCGTGCCCTGCGGCAAGGTCAGACTACCCAAACGCCGCACTGCCACGCCGACACCGCCGATTGCGCCATAACCAAAACCAACGCCGCCGCCGGCTAAACCGATTTGTCCAAGCATCGCCGCCAGGGTTGTCGCCATCCAGTAAGGTTGTTCGCCATGTTGCGCGCGTTGCAGGGACCAGGCAACCGTGATCAGAGTCCGTGTTCCGGCCATGGTTAAAGCAAGGTTACGAATGGTTTCCGCATCAATTTCGCAGATGCCCGCGGCCCAGTTAGCAGTTTTTGGCTGGCCATCGGATTCACCCAGCAAATAGGCTTTAAAGCGTTCATAGCCGGTAGTACAGCGATCCAGAAAGTCCCGATCAACCAGGTCTTCGACCTCGAGCGTGTGGGCAAGGCCCAGCATCATCGCAGTATCGGTCCCCGGTACTATTGGCAGCCACTGCGAGCCCTCGTAGGCGTCGGTTCTTTGCGGGCTAATATTGACAAGACGCATGCCCTGGTTAGCAAATTTACGCAGCCAGGCGCCAGTTTCATGCCGCGTAACGCCACCCATGCTGACTTGCGAGTTTTTTGGATTAATACCACCAAACATCACCAGCGTTTCGGTATTTTCGGCGATCATCGGCCAGGCGTTTTGTGCACTCCAGTAGAGTTTAAGAAAATGCATGCCGAGTACATGCGGCATGATTGCCTGCGCGCCCGCGGTGCTATAACTGGCGAGTGAGGAGACGTAACCGCCAATGCAATTTAAAAATCGATGAACCTGGCCTAGCGCGTGGTGGAAGCGACCGGCACTGGCCCAGCCATATGAACCGCCGAAGATCGCCTGGTTGCCGTGTTGGCTGCGGACGCGCTCGAGTTCGGCGGCGGTGATGTCGAGTGCTTCGTCCCAGGGTAATTCGATGAATTCGTCATTACCGCGCAAATCACGTGCTCGATTCTTGTCCTCAAGCCAACCGCGCCTGATAGACGGCCGCGCAATGCGAGACGCATGGTGCACCGCAGCGGGCAGGGAATTCGGGATACTGGATGGATCGTTATCTGCCTCGAAGGGTTCCACCGCGGTAATGCGCCCATTCTCGGTGATGACACGAAATGCTCCCCAATGGCTGGTTGTTACTCTGGATTGCCGGTCGGGCATTTACTTCCTCGTCGATAGATGGGCCTGGTTTTATCGGCCGAATCTGTTGGTCAGGAAAGGTATATTATCCAGGCCAGATCCGCAACATTCATCGGAAATTTACGCGTCCTGGAAAACCCGGCTACAACCGCTTTAGCCGATTCATTAATTGCTGGTCGATATACATTGCTACCGGCGGATCTGACCTCACAAAAGTCATTATGAACAACTGTCGCCAGCGTTCGTCGAATTGTTCCCAGAATACTTTGCGGGCTTCCGGAAAGCGTCTACCTTCGCCGATTACGAGTGCGTAGAGTCCCACGGCCTCCCGCGTAAGCCATTGCCGGTCGATCAATTGGTCCAGGCCGGGTAAACCTTTAGTCGCCGGAATTTTTGGCTTGTGAGTTGCTGCCCATCGTTCGGTCACGGCCAGCATCAAAGCGGCCTTGTCCGGAAAGTGGTTATAAACAGTCGGTTTGGAGACTGCGCTTTTCTTAACCACCTGGTCAATCGATGTGCCTTTAAATCCGTTCGCTAAAAATAAGGGCAGGGTGCATTCTACGATGTGATCTTTTTTTGATCTTTGTGCCATAAGGAGCTTGATTAACGCTTGAAAGTATGCAAACTATACTAAACCGTTTAGTATATGTCATGTTTTAATATTATTGATTTATGCTAGCGGTGCCTATTTTCAGTAAGCTATCGATGAAATTCCTGCTTTCTCAGGACCCATCATGGCGTTAACCCCGTGTAAGGAGTTTAAGATGATCCGCAGTGACAATGGCTATTTTGGTGAATTTGGAGGTCGGTTTGTACCTGAAATCCTGTTGCCGGCCTTAACCGAACTGGAAGATTTGTTCTTTAAATTACGCGATGATCCCACGTTCTGGCAGGAGTATCTGACCCTGACACAGGAGTTCAGTGGTCGGCCGACGCCTCTCACACCTTTACGCCGTTTGTCCGAACAGCTCGGCGGCGCACAAATATGGTTAAAGAGGGAAGACTTAAATCACTCGGGCGCGCACAAGATTAATAACGTGCTAGGCCAGGGATTACTCGTGCAGCGTATGGGCAAGAAACGTGTGATCGCCGAAACGGGTGCCGGTCAACACGGTCTGGCGACCGCGATAATGGCAGCTCGCCTCGGCGTGGAAGCAACCATATACATGGGTGAAGACGATATCGAACGTCAGTATTCCAATGTTTTCTGGATGCGTCAACTCGGCGCCGATGTGGTGGGTGTGACCACCGGTTCCAGAACCTTGAAAGAAGCGCTCGATGAGGCCCTGCGCGACTGGGCGGCATCGGTTGAAACCACCCATTATGTACTGGGAACAGCCTGTGGGCCGGCGCCATTCCCGGAACTGGTGTCTTATTTTCAAAGTGTCATCGGCGAGGAAATCAAGCAGCAGGCGCTCAAACAGATGGGTGGGTTGCCTGACGAAATAGTCGCCTGTGTCGGCGGTGGTTCGAACGCGATGGGTGCCTTCTCCGCCTTCCTGGATGATCCTGAAGTCAAGCTGGTTGGAATAGAAGCCGGTGGGCGAAGCCTCGATGAAGGCCAGCATTCCGTGCGTTTATTAAAAGGAACCGGTGAAACCGGAATCGCACAGGGTTATAAAACCCTGTTTCTGCAAAACGATGATGGCCAACTCGGCGATACTCACAGTATTGCGGCCGGTCTGGACTATGTGGGCGTTTCACCAATTCTCGCCCACCTGACTCAAACCGGACGCGTAACACCAGATTCTGCTTCTGATACAGAAGTAACCGATGCTTTTAGCCTGCTGATGAAAATCGAAGGTATCATCCCGGCCCTTGAATCGGCCCATGGATTAGCCGGAGGCTTCAAACGCGCGAAAGCGATGAAGCCAGATCAGAACCTGGTAATTAATCTGAGTGGTCGTGGCGACAAGGATATCTTTAATATCGCACGCGCATTTCCACAGGCAGAATGGACGGGCTTTTTGCAAAGAGAGGCACAAAGATCGAACGAGCAATTGGCCGCAATGGGAGGGCAGTAGTCATGTTTCCAAAACAACACGATCCAATTCAGGTTATGTCTCATGCGGTAGTCGGTTTTCCAGATTTGGATGAAAATGAGAAGGCAATTGCCGGCCTGGTGAGATCCGGGGTAAAACTGATCGAATTACAGGTTCCTTTTAGTGACCCAGTCGCGGATGGGCATACCCTGGTCAATGCCTGTTACGATGCCCTCAAGCACGGTGGTTCGGTGCGGGCAACACTGGCGCTTGCTGAAAAGGTCTGTGCCAGTCACCCGGATGTTACTTTTATCTTAATGAGTTACCTGAACCCGTTATATCGCTATGGGCTACAGGCATTATTCGAGAAGGCAGCATCGGTAGGTATAAAGGGATTGATCATTCCCGACTGGCCCGTCGAAGAAATCGAGCCATGGTTACCGACCTTTGATGAATTGGGATTGTCGCCGATATTGATGGTAACGCCGAATACACCGCCGTCACGGGTTGAGAGAATTGCGAAAGCCTCGCGAGGAATGATTTACGTGGTATCACGCATGGGTGTCACTGGACATCAAACACAATGGGGCGAAGAATTCGAAAAATACCTGGAACGTATTCGACAATATACTGACTTGCCGCTTGCGGTTGGTTTCGGCGTACGTTCTGCTGATGATTTAAATGCCCTTGCCGGTAAGGCGGAAGTTGCTGCATTTTGCTCGAAGTATATAGAATGGCAGCGCAACGACGGCAGCGATGTGGCAGCGGAAAAAATGGAAGCCATGATTGGTCAGGTATCGATTTAATCAGAGGCTCCCCGGAGCAGTAACCACATGAAACTATACCTGGTCCGACACGCTCAATCAGCCAATAATGTAATCTGGAATGGTAACGACCAGGTTGACGGGCGCATCCCTGATCCGGAAATTACCGATACCGGCCACCAGCAGGCCGAGTTACTCGCCCAGCACCTGGCTCATCCCGAGGGTGAACCACGCCAGCATCCTTTTAGGCCCAGGCGCGATACCAGTTATGGATTGACTCATGTCTATTGCAGCTTAATGACCCGTTCGGTGCTGACCGCGGAGTATATATCGAAGGCATGCGGTCTTGACTTGCATGCATTGCCGGATATTTTTGAGAAAAACGGCGTATACGAATATGATGAAAATGGAGTAATGGGAGGCTTGCCTGGCCCCGATCGTCGTTATTTCGAACAGCGCTTTCCTGGACTTAAGCTGCCCGACGGACTTAACAGCGAAGGTTGGTGGAACCGTCCTGCGGAAAGCCATGAGGAATTTCTTGATCGCATGCGATCAGTGGTGGCAGATATAAAACAACGGCATGCAGACAGCGATGATTGCATAGCGATGGTGGCGCATAGTGATTTTATCGATCAGTTTATCAACGAGCTCATGGCGGTGCCGCGACACGACCACAATTACCAGGGTGACTGGGTGGCGAACTGGACCTTCCACAACACGTCTATCTCACGCATTGATTTTAGCGGAACCGCCAACACCGTCGTCTATCTAAACCGAATCGATCATCTACCGACGGATCTGATTAGCTGGTAGACGGATTGTGCTGGAAATGAGGTAAACCATCCCTGTTACAAGGAGCCTGTATGAGTCGATATCGTCCGCCCGCAGAAAAGAAATCACCCTATATAACGCCCGAGGGGCTGCACTCGTTGGAGCAGGAGCAAAAGGCAATCTGGTTACGCCGGCGTGAGGTAGTGAGTGCCCTCTCAGCCGCGGCAGCCGAGGGTGATCGTTCGGAAAATGCCGAATATATTTATCGCAAAAAGGAATTACGTGAACTGGATCGACGTATTCGTTATTTACAAAAACGACTGCCCGAACTGAAACTGGTTAGTGAAAAGCCGGCCAGTTCTGACCGGGTATTCTTCGGTGCCACGGTTGACCTGAAAGACGAGAACGAAGTGACTAATATTTATCGAATCGTCGGTGCCGATGAATTTGACCATGCGGATCACTATATTAGTATCGATTCGCCTCTCGCACGAGCCTTGTTGAAGTGTGGGCTCGGCGAAGAAGTGACAGTGCGAGTTCCCGACGGTACCCATAGTTACCTGATTACCGAGATTAAGTACTGAATCACTTGCCTCCGTACCCACATAACTAGCCAGTTTAACTATCACCATGCCCAGGTACTTAATACTTTGAATTAAGTAATGCCGATAAGTGTAATGTGCGACAAAGATTTTCTGATACTCGTCTATAATATTAAGCAGGATATAGCGATCAGGGTGAGATTGGCCTGATCATACATTCAAACGCGTGCGATCTGGAAAATTGGGGGGAAGTGTAAGGCCATGAAAAAGCGTTCTTATTTTCAAAGTCTTCGTGGAAAAATAACTAACCGCATTCTATTTATAGGAATCGTGCCGATCCTCGTAATCGGTTCCATTACCTGGTTCAGCTTGAATCAGTTAACCACCGAGGTCAGCAGTAAACTTAATATCGCTCAGACCGAGCTACTCGACCGCGTTGTTGGTGCCAATCTCATTACGGTTTCGAACCGACTCGCCGAACAACTCGATACATTCATGCTGGAACGTATATCTGATGTCGTCACCTGGGTGTCTGCCCCCATTATTGTCCAGGCTGCCAAAGCGGCGGCGATCCGACATGATAAAGAAGGTTTTGCCGATCTCGATATAGCAGCGGTCGAAGCGAGGTTTAAAACCAGAAAAAGCCTGAATGTCTCACCCAGGACTAATAATTACCTGATACAACAGATCGCTAGTTCCGAGCATTTCGGTGAAGCTTTTTTTACCGATGCAAACGGATTTAACGTGGCGCTGACCAATCCCACCTCTGATTTTGTACAGCGCGATGAAAACTGGTGGAAAACCGCGTGGGAAAATGGCATATCTGTTGGTGAAGTCGAATTCGATGATTCCGCGGGTATCTGGTCGGTGGACATTTCTGTCCGTATAGACGACAAGCGCACGGGTCGAAGTTTGGGTGTCATGAAAGCCGTGCTTGGCGTGAGCCTGATTCAGCAGGTCGCGGATACAGGCGCCGAGGGGATTGAAGGGGGGGCAGTAACCGTCATTAACGGCGACGGACAGTTATTGGCCGAAACCAGCTCGGGGCATGCGCAAAATCGAATCATGAATGAATCCATTAATTTTCGTAAGAGTTCGGAGACGGCAATCAAAGCTGTATTCGGAACCCAGCCCAGTGGTTATGTTATTGGCGAGCAGAAAGTGCTTGGCTATGCGCATTCCGCCGGTGCCGAACAGTATAAGTCAGTTGTAGACCGGTTCCAGGGATTCAACTGGGTCGTGGTAGTACAACAGCCGACCACTGTTGCTTTGGCCCCAATCCATGGGCTCGCCGGTATTCAGAGTAGCCTGGCCAGGTCACAACAAAATATCGTCTATGTTCTGGGTACTGTATTTATCCTGGTGTTTGTTCTGGCAATTATAATGGCGGGCATTCTGTCCAGCAGGATAATCAGTCCCTTACTCGAATTGCGAGACCATGCCGATGCGGTTAGTAAAGGAGATACCACGCGTAAAATAAGTGTCAGTTCGAATGACGAGATACAGGATCTGGCGGTGGCATTCCAGCGCTTACTCACCAGTCTTACCATCATTGTTCAACGTTACAAGGCATTAAAATCGAAATCAGGTAAGGGTTAACTTTTTCATCGGATTAGATCTGGAGCATGTTGTAGCCGATGGCTAGTACACAGTTTATTTCCAAGAAAAAGCTCATCGCTGTTTTCAGGAAGATCGCGGATGCTAAGGGAACCGGGCTTGTTTCTATCCTGACAGATACCCAGAGAGCGGTATTGCTCAAGTTTTCCCGGGGAAAGTTGATTCATGCTTATAGTCGTAGTCGGGAAATTGAGGTAGTCGTTCAGGTATTAATCGAAACGGATTTTGTCAAGTTCGGCTTTACCTCTGTACCCGTTGAAAATCAGCCAGAGCTGATACCGATTAATACTTTTATCGAGATGTTGGAATCGGGCGAAAACACAGAGCTGGAATCCAGTTCAATGCCGCCGCGAACAGTAGTCGTGGATTCTGAATCGGCCGATCTAACACGCGACCCGCTGAAGGAATTACTGGTTGATATAGCATCTGAATATATTGGGCTTGTGGCAGAAATTGTCGTAGAAGAATCACTTGAAAATAGTAGCGACACATTAGAGGCTATTGACGCAATTGCTGCAATGATTCCCGACGCAGATCGAGCACAGGATTTTCGCCAGGCAGTGGAAAACAGTATAAACCTGGCTGATGATTAAACTTTTTACTTCAGGCACGCTGCTTTACGGCGAGACCTTCCGCAAAATAAGCCTGAACTATTGACAGGCGTAAACCTGTTTTCGGTATGGTGATCAGGCGATCATATTCGCCGCAATGACCAGAATAACTCCGACGACTATGAACATTAGTATGATGATGCCTATCTGTACCGCCGCTGACTTATCATCGTTATTGACCATTTGATACCCTCATTATTTACAAGGAATATTGACAGTATATTTGTGCCTTTAATGTCACATTGATCTAGATCAAATTGTAAAGGATTAAGCTTAACTCCAGGCTCACTTAGTTCACAGTAAAAAAGCGGTAGCAGATTGATCGGTCTCCGGGCCGTCGTCCCCCCGGTTATCGATAAACTGCCACCGGTTCACCCAGTACCGTCAGATCCGGTTCGATCCCGAGGCCGGGTAAATCGGGCGCGCTAAAACAACCATCGATATTACGAGCCCCCTGTCCTGGCGCCGTATCGACTGTGACCATCTCCTGGCAGGACCAGACACCCAGGCAGGAAGGGTCGGGGATAGTCTGGGCCAGGTGTGCACAGCTAGTATCTGCAAGCACGCTGCCACCTGAGTCCATAATCAGCATGGCGATACCCGTCTGCAGGCAAAAATCACGAATCCGCCTGGCTTTGGTCAATCCGCCGACCCGGTTGATCTTGATATTCACCAATTCGGCAATCCCCTCGGACTGGATTCTCACTATATCATTGTAACCGTGCAGCGCCTCGTCGATACAAATTGGATGGTTAGTCTGGCGACGAACCTGTGCTATTTCATCCAGCGTCTCGCAGGGTTGTTCAAACCAGGAGCTAATACCCGAAACAGCGTTCATCACCGTGATCGCCTCGCGTGGCAACCAGGCACGATTGACATCATAAAACATGATTTCGCCTTCGCGCTCATTATCTGCGAGCAGGTTGATGCGCTTGATATCCATTGCCACGTCCGCACCTACTTTGCAGGAATGTACACGGTACCCCATGTCACGAAAGCGTTGTACCTCATCCAGCATTTCCTGCGGTGAACCGGTAGAGACGCTGGATGCGATCGGAACCGGGTCGGGTTCACGCGCACCCATCAGTTCGCAAACCGGCAGGTTTGCCGATTTACCGGCAATATCCCAGCAGGCGATATCGATCGCCGATTTGACATAGGGATGGCCGGGTAAAGCCAGATCCATGCTGCGGTTAATCGAATCGGTGAGCCGTGGATCTCCACCGATTAACAGTGGTGCGAGCTCTTCGATACCGGCCCTGATGCCTTTACCAAAAGCCGGCAGGTAGGTTACACCCCAGGGACAGCCTTCACCCCAGCCCGAAATACCTTCGTCGGTATCGATGCGCATTATGGTCGAATCGAGGCATTCAAACTTGAGCCTGCCACCCGACAGGTAATAGGGCTTGTGTAATGGCAAATCGAGTTGCCAGACCGAGATACGGGATATTTTCATTACTTACTAACCCAACGAGAAGTGTAAAACATATGAGTGATCGTATAAGCTTGGAGGCTCTGAATAGTACTGCCTGATGATGCGAGCGGTCTAATTAAATCATGATCAATAGTTAACTGGAAGTAACATGATGAACAATGCACAAAGAGTCTGGCACAGCCTGGTTACGAATAATGTCGACAAGGTGACCTACCTGCCCTGCAACAAGCTCAATAACCTGATGCGGCATGTGCCTGACAATGTTGAAGTCTGGAATATCACCAAAGAATCCGTTGGCCTGGGGCTCTGCTTCGGACGTAGTCTGGCTGGGAAAAGATCGGCGATGATGATCCAGAATACGGGACTCGGAAACCTGGTGACCGAGCTTTATACCATGCAAAAGCTGTATGCAACGGCGCTGCCAATATTTGTTTCCTGGCGCGGATACTACCAGGAACCAATTGAAGCACAGGTTATATTCGGCAGCAAGGTGGAGGACTTGCTCAAGGCCATAGATGTCGAGTACAGCATTCTTAAATCCGAGGCTGACCTGCAGGGTTTAGATGCAGATGTTGCCCAGTGCTTCGAAACCAGTAAGGTAA
>JBGUEB010000110.1:0-10605 GCA_041821565.1 Gammaproteobacteria bacterium
CGGTATTAGTGGCAACCGCAACCGCCGTTGCCTTTACCGCCACAGCAGCCTTCACCACCGTGTTCATGACCGTGATCGTGGCCATGACCGCCGCAGCAACCGTCGTGGTCGTGATCGTGGTGGTGATCGTGATGGGTATGTACAGATTCAATGCCCTCTTCAGAGGCAAACTGCTGACCGAGGATCAGATCACTCGAGATTTCTCCGTTAGCGACTTCCAGGATTTTTACGCGGGCATTGAGCCGCTCGCCTAGCTGTTGTCGGATTGATGGTAACTGTTTTTCTAAAATCAGGTCGGCCTTGCTAATTATCACCATATCGGCAGAGCTTAATTGATCTTCGAGTAATTCCTGCAGCGATGGATCATGATCGAGGCTGTCATCGGCGTTACGCTGTTTTTCGATCTGCTGCGGATTGTGCGCAACACGCCCATCGGCGATTGCCGATCCATCGACTACCGTGATCACCGAATCGACCGTAAAATGCTGTTTAATTTCAGGCCAGTTAAAAGCCTGTACCAGTGGTTTGGGCAAAGCCAGTCCCGAGGTCTCGATCAGAATATGGTCAATATCGTGCCGCCGCTCGACCAGTTGCTTCATAACCGGCAGAAACTCTTCTTCGACGGTACAACATATACAGCCATTGGCGAGTTCATAAATGCCATCCTCGGGTATGCTCGACGCCCGCGCCCCGATTTCGTCTTCCTCACAGTCGAGCGGGCAGCTACGCAATAAATCAGCATCGATATCCAGTTCACCGAATTCGTTGACGATAATCGCGATACGTTTACCTCTGGCCTGTTTGATGATGTTGGACAGCAGGGTCGTCTTACCACTGCCGAGAAAACCGGTAACAATCGTCGCGGGGATTTTTTCAAGATTCATTTGCGTTTCACCTGTCTGGGTGTGCTGGGTTTAACCTTTGGCCGATAAATATGTGCCTTGTCTTCACTATAAAGAAAGGAATCGCTAAAGGACTCCGGATCCAGCACATGGCCTACTAATATAAGTGCTGTTCGGGTAATTTTCCTGGCCCGCACCTTGGCGACGATATCATCAAGCCTGCCGGTGACAGTGTCCTGATCGGGCCAGCCGGTCCGATAACACACTGCAACCGGACAGTCGGCACCATAGTGCGGTTCAAGTTCGGCGACAATCTTATGGATATGACTGACACCAAGATGGATAGCCATGGTTGCACCATGCCTCGCCAGGGCATCGAGATTTTCTTTCTCCGGCATCGGGGTTTTTGAACCGTAACGGGTATATATAACAGTTTGGGTGACCCCCGACAGGGTGAATTCACGTTTTAACAGGGCAGCGGAGGCACTTGCGGCGGTCACTCCCGGAATGACTTCATAGTCGACCGCGATATCATCGAGGCGGCGCATTTGTTCACCAATAGCGCCATAAATAGACGGATCACCCGAATGCACACGGGCCACATCCTGGTTATTGTCACAGGCCTTTTCAATCAGGGCCATAATTTCATCGAGATGCAGCGAGGCGGTATCGACGATCTGCGCCGTATCGGCTGCGCCATCCAGAATTTCTATCGGCACCAGCGACCCCGCATAAAGGATGACCGGACAGCGCTGTATCAATCGCATTCCCTTGAGCGTGATTAAATCCGGATCGCCTGGTCCGGCGCCAATAAAATAAACAGTCATAATTTCCTGGAATATCCGCGCGGGGTATATACCCATTCGCGCAGGCCATTAACAATATGTCTCGATTCACTGTTTCCGACGGATACACAGCTAAACATATCCACCTCTGCCGCCCTGAGCTGGTCGAGGCGCATGATACGAACCTGATGATCTTTACGGGTTAAATTCCGGCCCAACACCACCGGGGTCGAGGCCGGCCGGTATTTAAGCAGGATATCTCTTGCCGTATCCAGTTGCCAGTTGCGTTTTATCGATACCGGATTATAAAAACTAACCACAAAATCTCCACTACCGGCACTGTGGATTCTTTTCACGATTGTTTCCCAGGGAGTCAATAAATCAGAAAGAGAAATGGTACAAAAATCATGCCCTAGCAAAGCACCCACTGAACTCGAATTTGCCTGCATCGCGCTGATTCCCGGAATGACTTCTATCTCCACATTTAACCATTCGGGATGATTATCCTTACCAGCGAGTACATTATCGAGCAATTCAAACACCAGGGTGGCCATCGCATAAATGCCGACATCGCCACTGGAGATGAGTGCCGTGGTTTTGCCTTGCGCCGCCAGCTCCAGCGCCTTGCGCGCGCGCCCTGCTTCCTCACCCAGGGGTAAGTCGTGCTGTGTTTTACCGTGACAGATTTCCCCCAGCAGCTCAATATACAATCCGTATGCCACCAGGTCGCTACTGGCCTCGATCGCTTTAATGGTTTTTGGGGTAATCAGTTCGGCATCGCCAGGACCGGCACTGACCAGGAATAATTGGGACATCTTTTATCTGTTTCGAAAAAGTCGTGAATTCTAGCCTGTTTGGGGCTTAAGGGGCATAGCTGCGCGCGACAGATATAGTCGCACGCGCATTTTTTTTCTTGAGTACGACCAGTTCAGCCGGCATGCCGGTTATAGCGCTTGCCGCACGGAGAGCCGCGGCCTCGGCAACGCCATAGCAGCCGACTTCCCTGAACACGATTTCTGACCTCTCACTGAGCGCATGCTCTTCTTCCCTGAGCTGTGATGCGGAAAAGGTTTTCAGTGGCAGCTTCAGTTGATTTGAAAGTTCGAGCAGTGCCGACTCATCGGCCTTGAGATCAATACTTGCCAGCGCCGAAAAACTCACCGATTCATCGAGTTCTTCGCGGGCCTGATCAACCAGTGCTAACAACATTGATAGCGGACAGTTTCGATCACAGCCCATGCCCAGTGTATAAACCGGCCGACCGTAATCGGTGGCCGAGGTTACCACGCACTGTGCCGAAATAGCCTTCGCAATATCATGCGCAATGGCGCCGGCGCCACCTTCGTGACCCGACAGTAAAGGAATAACAAATTCCCCCTGCTGGTCTATCACAATAACCGCTGGATCTGAATATTTATGCTTCAGCACTGGCGCCAAAGCCCGTATGACAATACCTGTAGAGCAGATGAATATGCAGCAATACCCGGCAGCAAAAGCTTTCTGCGCAGCTTCGATAAATGCTTCCGGCCGATGCTGGTGTGATGCATCGGGTATCAGGCCCAGCAAACGCTCAGCCAGTTGCCGACCTTCGTCGGTGAGGCTGAATATTTCGAACCGGGTAGTTTTCTGCTTCATTTCACGGGGCTATAGTTACGCGGTCTATTGATAAGAAACAGGGAGAAATAGGGCCCGGCCTGCGTATCCAGGGTTCGAATATCCTGCACAATCTTCTGTTTTTCGTGGCCGGCATATTCGATGTAGCAACAGTCGTCGACACGATTTGCCTGCTCAATAAGTGCCAGTAGCTCGGCACGTCGACGCCCGGGTTTCATAATTGCGACATTATCAAAATGCCTCAGTGTTTGCAGTATGTCATCACTACTACGACGACCCGAGATGATCGCAATGTTTTCCGCTAGCAAGCCAAGCGGCTTACCGGTGAGCGCAGCCGATGCATTAATCGAAGATATGCCTGGTACGATTTCGACCTCGTAATTATCGGCAAGCCGGTCATACAGATATGCAAAAGAGCCAAACAGGAAGGGATCACCCTGGCATAGAAAAACCACCTGCTCACCCTTATCCAGGTGACTGGCAATGAGCCTGGATGCTTCATCGTAAACTGAATTTGCCACTTCGCGATTGTCACACATGGGCATCACGATCGCCTGTTCCTGTTGGCCCGGATTGCTGCCGTGCGCTAGTGCAGTGGCCGCTATATTCCTCGCCATGGAATAACCATTGTCACTGCTCAGGTAAGTCACAAGGTCGCACTCCTGGATCAGGCGTACGGCTTTCATCGTCATCAATTCAGGGTCACCCGGGCCGACACCAACCCCATAAAATATGCCCCGGGGCTGAATCGAAGAATCATTCATTGTCATTGCTCTTTATACATTTAACCACCAGTACTGGTTTCAATGTCCTGGATTCCTGGCTTTGCGGCAGGTTCTTGCTGACCTGGATATCTACTTGTTCGAGCCCGTATTTACCGGGTATAAATTCTGCCAGGGCGCGGCGACTGGATTCGGTAACCGCGCTGGCTACCAGTTTTCCCCCCGCTCGAAGACGCCGCCAGGCATACTCGAGCATTTCATCCAGGCCACGGCTACCGCCGATAAAAATACAATCCGGATCGGGTAATCCTTCGCAGCCAGCCGGCGCGCTCGCCTCGATCACGCTAAGGTTATGATCGGTACCAAATCGCTCACTGTTGATTTTAATATGCCCGATTCGAACGCGATCGTTTTCGATCGCATAGATGTGCCCAGCTTCGTTCCAGTGCGCCCATTCGACACTGACGCTACCGCAGCCAGCACCAATATCCCAGGCAACTTCACCCGGCGTGGGTTGCATTAAAGATAAGATAGTCAGTCGCACTTCGCGCTTGCTGATCATGCCGAAGCCGGGTTCAGCACCGGTCGAAAATAGATGATCAGCGATACCGGGAAAGGATGGCAACAACGCTTGCTTGCCGCTTAGCTGCATTACACAGACGTTAAGATCGTCGAATACAGATTTTGATTTTGCGAGCTCGTTGGCAGCGTACTCGCCAACCCGCTGGTGCGGGCTACCCATCGCCTCACAGACCCAGATCCTGGATTCGGCGAAACCCTGGGCTTGCAGTTCGCGCGCAATCGCGATCGGATTCGACTTTGCATCCGTCAGGCAGGCGATTAGTCTGCCGCTAGCCAAATGACGCCTTAAACTGTTGAGAGGTCGGCCATGCACGCTCACGACCCTGGCATCTTGCCAGGGTAGACCGAGGGCATGGAAACAGGCCTGCACGCTCGATATATTGGGATGGAAAGTCAACCGATTGCTGCCAACAATACGCGTTAAATACTTGCCGACACCAAAATACAGCGCATCACCGGAAGCCAGTACGACGACTCGCTTCGACTGCTGTGCATCCAGTTGACTGCCTAATTCTGAAAAAGGTGAAGTGAAAACAATTTTCTCGGCCTGCGTATCGATATCGTCAATTTCACTGAAATGATGCTCGGAACCGAATATCACCTGCGCCTTGCGGATGGCCTCGGTAGCTAGCGGGGTCAGCGCGGAAAGCCGATCGCAACCGAGACTAACCACCGAAATTGGTTCTCCTTTCCAGTCTATCTGGACCGAATTATGACCTGCTGCATTGTAATCAGACATGATGATTAGCCTGCATGTTGCATGAAGGGATTGGAATTTAGGGAAAAGCTGTCAAAACAGTTTGGACAATCGCCCGCAGATGCATAGCCATAGCTATGGTTCAAGGGGGATCGGTCAAAATGTGAAGCCAGATTTTTCCTAAAACCGATCAGGTACAAACTGCATATTTCCAATTTCGCCATTTTTCTCTGTAATTTTCTGTTTTTAAAGACCAAATCACCTAAACCGTACCGCCTTTGTGCAATATGCAGGCTAAAATCGAAGCCCGTTTTTGAGGCGTATCAGGGTATTAAATGCGCCGGCTGCGAGCGCACTGCCACCCACCCTGCCTCGCAAGGTAATACATTCAACACCCAGATCGGCGCGATGATTCCACAGATAATCCTTCGATTCAGGCGCGCCCACAAATCCGACTGGCATACCAATTATTAAACCGGGCTTGACCGAGCCGGCTTCGAGCATTTCCAGAAGTCGAAATAGTGCGGTTGGCGCATTACCAATTATGACAATGCTGTCCAGCAAATGCGGTGTCCATAATTCCAGCGCCGACATGCTGCGTGTTTCACCGCTGGCGCTGGCGAGCTCGACTGTTTTTTCATGATTCAGAAAACACATTGGCTCCGCATTGAGGTAACGTTTGGTTAAGCCCTGTTTCACCATCTCAACATCGCAAAGCACATTCGCATCGCGGTTTAGTGCGGCGATGCCGGTATCGATGGCAGCAGCACTGATGCGGACCTGTCCTGCGATATCTGGATTACCGCTGGTGTGGACCAGGCGCATAACAAGCTGTTGTTCAAGCTCGTCAAATCCTGACAAATCGGTTGCGGCACGAATCAGCTGAAACGATTGTTCTTCTATCTTATGCGGGTCTTTCAGGTATGCGTCCAATATCAGTTCTCGGAAGTGTTAAATTCAGGTATCTCGGCTAGCAGGCCTTCAACCTCGTCAAAGCATTTGTTCGGCCTGGCCAATAGCGGACGCTGCTGCACAAATACTGGTATGCCCAGGCTGCGCGCGGCGTCGAGTTTACCGGCAAGGTGAGGACAACCGCTATTCTTGCTAATCAATACATCGACATTGTTTTGCCGCATCAACGACAGTTCATCCTCGTAATAAAATGGACCAATCGCGTTAATGGTTATAATGCCATCAATATCGGGCAATTTCCTCGCTGAACGGACAATCCACTGTTGATGATCGGGGCGTCGGTCTAACTGCTCAAGAACACTCGCCCCAATGGTAAAAAATGGGTGCTGAAAATCCCTGATCTGCAGGATTAAATCATCCCAGTCGCCAAAGTCATGCCAGTTTTCATAACTGGCAGCGTCCCATCCCGGGCGCGTATATCGCCAACAGTCTATGCCAGCATTTTCCGCCGCTAGCACCGCATTTGCCGATATTCCGACTGCATACGGATGAGTTGTATCGAGTAGTAGTTCAACTTTGTGTTTCTTGCAGTAGCTGCCAAGACCCTCGGCACCTGTCTCGTCCTGGCTGCTGAATCCACCTGTACGAAGTTCACAGGGTAAATCGGGTTGGCGCACCAGGCCGGCGATACTGTAGATCACCTCGTGGCCCCGCTCGATGAGTTGTTGCGTTATGCGCTTTGATTCGGCGATGCCGCCGAGCACCAGAATTTTCATGCCGGATCACTGTGGCCAACGCAACGACCCGTTTTATCTACGCAGTAAACATCAATTTCGACATTAGTTTGTGCCTTTGACAGGGCACTATCGCGTGCCAGGCGGCAAATTTGATCTGCCAGCGGTATCTTATCCGTTTCGCAAAATTTGAGAGCCTCAATGCTGGTATTCGACTGTTTAATGCGATTTACCAGCTCTGAACTGGCACCCAGGTCTGCGCCTAGCCCTGCGAGAAACTCGAAATCAATTGACGAGTCATGACTGTGCAGTGAGCTATTGCCAGCAGCGAGCTTGCTGATCTTGCCGAACCCCCCACATATCGTCAGTTTTGCTATCGGCGCTTTTTTCAGGTGCTTGAGCACCGCGCCAACAAAATCACCCATCTCAACCAGTGCCATGTCTGCCAGGCCTAATTTTTGCTGAATATAGGCTTCGCTGGTTGATCCCGTGCTAGCGGCTATATGATCCAAACCATTGGCATGGGCGACGTCCATACCCTGAGTAATCGAGGCAATATAAGCCGAACAGGAAAAAGGCCGCACGATACCGGTGGTACCGAGGATAGACAGGCCGCCGATAATACCAAGCCGGGCATTCATGGTTTTGAGCGCAATATTTTCACCATTAACGATACCGACATGGACTTCAAATCCACCGCTATAACCGCATTCATCGGCCAGGCGGGACAAATGCTCGCGCATCATCTGCCGCGGAACCGGATTGATTGCCGCGTCTCCTACGGCTATCGAAAGACCGGTTCGGGTTACCGTACCAACACCCTCGGCAGCATGGAACCGAACCCCGGCCTCGGGTCTCAATTCAACCTCGGCGAAGATAGTTGCCAGGTGAGTGACATCCGGATCATCTCCGGCATCTTTGATCGTACTCGAAATTGCTCGATTACTATTTAGACGTTCACAACGCTCAAGCTTGAATTCGACTACCTGCCCTTTCGGGAGCTGGATACTGACGGATCCGCTACCCAAATCGTTTAGCAAGAGATTAGCCGCGGCAAGCGAGACCGCGGTTGCACAGGCACCGGTGGTGAATCCACTTCGAAGTTTTCGTCTGGATTCTGGTGATTCTTCGCGCATCGTACCTTAGCTTTCCCTAACCCGAAGAGAAAAGCCAGTAACCACCGAATGAAATCGAACCGAATGCTACAACTATTCGACTGATCTGGAACAAATTATGCCCCCATCCAGCAATCCAGGTCTGCAATTTACCGAGGAAAACCCCGAATACCAGCATGGCTGTCAACACGCCAAGGGAAAACAGGGCCACATAAACGAGTCCTATCCAGGCGTTTTCGGATTCCAGCGCGGGTATGATTGCGAGTATGGGTGCACTGCCGGCCAAACCATGGGTTATGCCAACCAGTACAGGTGTATGGTTTTGATGTTTTTTATTTACTGGCATCAGGTGTGCATGCGTAATCGCATCATGCGTGTGTGTCTTCAGGGTTAGCCGCTGTTGCCACAGGCCGCGGATAATCCAGCCACCCATGAATATCAGCAACAGGCCGATAAGTTTTTCGGCAAGCTGCGGCATAAAATCGGGGAGTTCGATCCTGGCAAAGATAAACAATGCGGCTAGCGCCAGCAAAATGCTGCCATGGCCAATGGCCCATCGCATACAAAACCCTACGGTACGAAGAAATGACCAACGATTGCGATCACCCGTGTTGGCAGTCGCCAGGGATGATATCGCCATGATGTGATCAGCGTCCAGTGCATGCAGCAATCCCAGGCCAAAACCGAGAGTGAGAATACTTGTCAGGAGATTTATTTCCATGCCTTAAGGTTTAAAGATCGCTGCTAGAGAAAACTGTGCTATTTTACCCATCCCTTTTAATTTGCACTATCTTATTTGCGCCACTCGATGCCCGATACGAAATCCAGCCAATGCCTTGCTACCCTGGTAGCTGCCCCCGCCTCGGGTCAGGGAAAGACTATTTTATGTGCGGCGCTGGCAAGGAAATGGAAAAACGAGGGCAAGCAGGTCCAGCTATTCAAAATTGGTCCAGACTATCTCGACCCGACCATTCTCGAACAGGCTTCCGGTCAGTCGGTTTATAACATCGACCTGTGGATTATGGGTGAGCAACACTGTCGCAGATTACTGGCCAGGGCGGCCAGTCGCAATGACATTGTCCTGATCGAATCTGCGATGGGTTTGCACGACAACAACCCCAGTAACGCGCAATTAGCCAGGCTATTTAATTTACCGGTGTCACTGATTATCGACGCCGCCAAATATGCCCAGACCTCGGCAGCTATAATAGAAGGTTTAAGTCAATACGGTGTTGGCGCAAACATACAAGCTGTTGTTGGCAATAAAATTGGCAGTGACAATCATGATCAATTACTGCGCGAAACCATAGGTTCAAAATATGCCGGTAGCATACGCCGGGATCCGCGTATGTTATTACCTGAAAGACACCTGGGATTAGTGCAGGCAGCGGATATCGATGGCCTCGATCGGCAGCTCGATCTAGCCGCCGGGGCCCTGACTGAATTTGATATCTCCATTCCGCTTGGCCCGGTCGTGTTCGATAAGCCTGCTCAAGACACCGGTACAGATCAACTACTACTCGGAAGGACGATCGCAATTGCCCGGGATGCAGCTTTTAGTTTTATCTATCCGGTTAATATTGAAATACTGAAATCGATGGGCGCCAGCCTGGTTTATTTTTCGCCGCTGGCTAATCATCCGGTTCCCCAATGCGATGCGCTATGGTTACCGGGAGGGTACCCAGAGCTACATCTTGCGGAGCTGGCCGAGGCCGACACTACGCGCGCTTCGATTATCACCCACCACCAGTCTCATAAACCGGTTCTGGCCGAGTGCGGCGGTTTGATGTACCTGTGCAAGGGCATTACCGACCGTCATGGAACCACCGTGGATACTTGTGGATTATTTGATGCAAAATGTGAGATGCGGTCTCGATTTCAAAGCGTCGGTCTGCACGCCGTTGACTACGGCCAGGGTGAAATCAGGGGGCATAGCCTGCACCATTCATTTTTAATCACCGAGGTCAGTGCCAAAACATACAGTACGCGGCAAGATGGCAACCAGGGAGAAGCAGTATATCGCCTTAACAATATGACGCTCAGCTATATGCATCATTATTTTGCATCCAGTCCGTCGACAACGGCCGCATTATTCACCTGAGACCTGTCGCGCCAGGCATTTGATTTTACTGCTCCAGCGAAAATTCTATCGGCTGTGCACCTTCCCACAAAACTTGTTTGCCAAACGCCGCCAGGTTTTCGTGTCCTTCACTCAGAGTGAGGATATGATTACCGGCCAATTGCCCCTGTTTACTGGCAAAGCAGGAGCTGCCGTAGGCAAATAAAAATTCCGTTTCGCTATAGCCGCCACGATATAACAGCACATCTCCACGCGAGGGATGGCTCGTGTGATTTTCAAACTCGAGCCCGAGGTCGAGCCCACCCAATGGAATCCAGACCGCCTCGCCGCTCCAGCGGCTATGGATAACCTCTTGTTTATACGGTAGTAACTGTAGAAATTTGGCGCAGGTTTTAGGCGCCAGTTGCTCTTCCAGTTTGGCCTTGAAGCGGTATCTACCCGCGTTAATCTGGATGATTGTCATCTATTGTTACCTCTGCCCTGCTGCCCTGTTATTGCCCCCGGCGCGCTTGCCGGGCTTAT
>JBGUEB010000111.1:0-10549 GCA_041821565.1 Gammaproteobacteria bacterium
ACATATAGAGGTTGGCCCGGTGACAGGGTCGCAGACAAATCCTGCAACCAACGCATGCCTTCCGCCTGCCCAAACCAGCTACCCAGGGTGGCTGGAAATAAAATAATACTGGAAGCAAATATTGGCGGGATGACCCCAGCCATATTTAACTTCAGCGGCAAATGACTACTTTGCGCCGCGTACATCTTTCTGCCCTGCTGACGTTTCGCATAGTTAACCGTGATACGACGTTGCCCGCGTTCGACGAAGACGACAAAATAAGTCACCGCGATAACACCAACAAACAGGCCGAGAATAATCAGTGAATTCAATTCACCGGTTCTAACCAGCTCGAAGGTACTGCCAATTGCAGTGGGTAATCCGGCGACGATACCGGCAAAAATCAATATCGAAATACCGTTGCCAATACCACGTTCCGTGATCTGTTCGCCGAGCCACATCAAAAACATGGTTCCCGTCACCAGGGTTACCGCAGCGGTAAATATAAAAGATGGCCCCGGATTGACAACCAGGGCTGTACCACCGCCTCCGCTTTGACCGGAGAGGGCGACAGCGATACCGATTGACTGGAAAGTCGCTAGTACGACAGTAAAGTATCGAGTGTACTGAGTAATTATGCGACGACCCGATTCACCTTCTTTTTTCAGTTGTTCCAACTTCGGCACCGCAACAGTCATGAGCTGCATGATGATCGAAGCCGATATATAGGGCATCACGCCCAGCGCGAAGATCGACATACGTTCTAACGCGCCACCGGAGAACATATTAAACATACCCAGTATGCCGGTTCTCTGCTGATCAAAAATTTCACGCATGACATTTATATCTATGCCGGGCACCGGGATAAATGTACCGGTACGAAACACGATCAGCGCGGCGATGAGAAAGAAAATGCGTTTTCTTAACTCGCTCAGGCTACCACCGGAGAGGCTGTTGGCTAATTGTGATGCGGAAGGACCGGCCATGATTAATCTTCTATTTTGCCGCCAGCTTTTTCGATCGCTGTTTTTGCGCCTTTAGTCACTAAGACACCACCTACAATGACTGTCACCGCGCGTGATATTTCGCCCGAGAGAATAATTTTCGCTTTTTTGGTTCGTGCAGGCACAATATTAGCCTCGACCAGCGCCGCCAGTGAAATCGTATCCAGGCCAGAGCGTTCGATTTCGCTTAAACGAACTTCAGCAGAGTATCGCCCAACCCTCGAACTAAACCCAAATTTAGGCAGGCGCATCTGCAATGGCATCTGTCCACCTTCGAAGCCAACACGCACGCCACCGCCGGTACGGGATTTCTGTCCCTTATGACCACGGCCACAGGTTTTTCCAGAACCCGAACCAATACCACGACCAACGCGTTTAGCTGCTTTATTCGAACCCTTCGCAGGTTTTAAAGTATTCAGGTACATTATACTTCCTCTACGTTTAGTAGATACCGCACCTTGTTAATCATACCCCTGTTTTCAGGTGTATCGATCACTTCAACTGTCTGGTGCATACGTCTCAATCCCAGACCGGCAACACAGGCCTTGTGAGAGGCCAACCTGCCATGCTTGCTACGGATCAGGGTGATGCTAACTTTCCCGGGCGCTGTACTAGCCGCTGGTTTGGCTGCCGCTTTCTTCACTGCTGCTTTCGTTGCAGGTTTGGCTGCCTTTTTAACCACTTTCTCAGCTGCTGGTTTTGCCGCCTTTTTAGCGGCTTTTTTAGGTGTTGCTTTATCTTCGGCCATGATGACTAACCTGCGATCTCTTCAACTGTTTTGCCACGCTTGGAGGCTATATCTTCTGGCGACTTCATATTTTGCAGGCCACTGATGGTCGCCCGCACCAGATTAATTGGATTGCGTGATCCATTACACTTCGCCAGAACGTTATGCACGCCCACTGCTTCGAATACCGCACGCATGGCGCCGCCAGCAATAACACCGGTACCTTCCGAGGCAGGTTGCATATACACCTTGGCTGCCCCATGACGAGCATTCAGCGGGTATTGAAGCGTACCGTTTTTAAGCGATACGCTAATCATATTGACGCGCGCTTTTTCCATCGCTTTTTGAATCGCGAGCGGTACTTCACGAGCCTTGCCGTAACCAAAACCGACCTTACCATTACCATCGCCCACCACGGTCAACGCGGTAAAACCGAACTGACGGCCACCTTTGACAACCTTGGCAACACGATTGACGGCAACTAGTTTCTCAGTGAAATCGTCACTCGCATTAGAATTTCTATGATCTGCCATGCTATTCCCCTTCCCGAGGCAAATTTAAAATTTTAAACCGTTTTCACGAGCAGAATCGGCCAGAGCCTTAATTCTACCGTGATACTTGAAACCGGAACGATCAAAAGCTACCGCCTCGACTCCAGCCGCTTTAGCTTTTTTCGCGATAATTTGCCCAACCGCTGTGGCCGCATCGATATTACCCGAGTACTTCACCAGTTTCTTGACATCCGCAGATAAAGTAGAAGCTGAAGCGACAACGCCACCGGTCTCACCTGAAAATACCTGGGCATAGGTGTGCCGCGGCGTACGGTGCACCGTCAAACGATCAATGCCGAGTGACGCGATCTTGGCGCGAGTACGACGTGACCGACGTATACGAGATGTTTTTTTATCCATGATATTTATCCATGACCAACCTATTTCTTCTTCGCTTCTTTTCTGATGACTTTCTCGTCAGCGTATTTGACACCTTTCCCCTTATAGGGTTCGGGTGGCCTAAAAGCGCGAATCTCCGCGCTTACCTGACCTACCTGTTGCTTACTGCATCCACGCACCGTGATTTCCGTTGCAGTGGGTGTTTCAATCTCAATTCCTTCAGGGACTTCGTAGTTAATCGGGTGCGAAAATCCAAGCGACAGGCTCAATTTCTTACCCTGGGTCTGTGCACGATAGCCGACACCAACCAGTACCAGTTTTTTCTCGAAACCGCTCGATACCCCGGTGACAATATTGCTGACCACGGATCGAAGAGTACCGGTGATCGCCATCGACGATTTCTTGTCATCTTTCGGCGAGAAAGTCAGCACGTTGTTTTCGTTTTTCACTTCAACACTGTCGTGCAAGGTTACCGAAAGACTTCCTTTCGGACCTTTGGCAGAAAGCTCGCGGCCGTTAATACTAAGTTCAACGCCACCTGGCACTTCGACTGGTTGTTTCGCTATTCTGGACATATTAACTAACCTGATACTCGCCTAAACTACTGAACAGATGACTTCACCGCCGTGTCCGGCAGCTCGCGCTTGTTTCTCGGTCATCAAACCACCCGAGGTGGAGATGATGGCGATACCGAGTCCAGCGTTGATCGAAGGCAGATCATCTTTTGACTTGAATATGCGCAACCCGGGTTTACTTATTCGTTTGATACTCTCAATAACCGG
This sequence comes from Gammaproteobacteria bacterium, assembly GCA_041821565.1. Taxonomy (GTDB): domain Bacteria; phylum Pseudomonadota; class Gammaproteobacteria. The sequence continues at coordinate 3,383 of JBGUEB010000111.1, forward strand.
CTTGCCCTGGTAATATTTCAGTTCGATCGTGAGCTCTTTCTTCGGGCCATCTGATGTCTTGAAGTTGCCGATGTATCCTTCGTCTTTCAATACCGTGGCAATGTTCACCTTTTGACTCGAAGAGGGCATCGTAACGTTTACCTTGTTCGCCTTCTGAGCGTTACGAACTCGGGTTAACATATCTGAAATAGGATCTTGTAAACTCATTATATTCTCTCTTACCAGCTCGCCTTAACCAGTCCAGGGATATCACCGCGCATCGCGGCCTCGCGGATCTTGTTACGGCATAAGCCAAATTTTCTGTAAACACCGTGGGGTCTTCCAGTAATACGGCAACGATTGCGCTGGCGCACCTCGGATGAATCCCTGGGTAATCTCTGCAAACTATCGACCGCAGCCATTTTTTCTTCGAAGCTGGTTTCACTACTCTTAATAGTTGCCTTCAGAGACTTTCTCTTTTCAGCGTACTGGGCTACCAGTTTGGTGCGTTTCAATTCACGCTGTACCATCGAATTTTTTGCCATATTATTAAGCTCGACTTATTTCTTGAATGGAAAATTAAACGCAGACAACAGTGCACGGCCTTCTTCATGGTTACGTGCGCTGGTGGTAATGCAAATATTCAGGCCACGTAACTTGTCGATCTTGTCATAATCTATTTCCGGAAAAGCGATTTGTTCACTCATTCCCATGTTGTAATTTCCCTGACCATCAAACGCCTTCGGGCTGAGTCCGCGAAAATCACGAATTCGGGGAATGGCGAAATTAACCAGGCGATCCATAAACTCGTACATCCGGTCTCTACGCAGCGTGACCTTGCAGCCAATCGGCATACCTTCGCGGAGTTTAAAACCAGCGATCGCTTTTTTCGCCAGGGTAACGACTGGCTTTTGGCCTGAGATCAGGGTCAAATCGTTAACCGCGTAGTCGACAATTTTTTTATCCTGTGACGCCTCACCTATACCCATGTTTAAAGTAACCTTTGTCAGCCGTGGAATTTCCATAGGGGACGAGTAGGAAAACTGGCTTTGCAGGTTCCCGGCTACTGTTTCACGATAATATTGTTCTAGTCTGGTCATTAGTTAATACCTTAGATATCAATCACTTCGCCATTAGACTTGAAATAGCGAACCTTTCGATTGTCTTCCAATGTCTTAAATCCAACACGGTCACCTTTTTGCGTATTCGGGTTAAACAGCATTACATTGGAGCGTTGAATCGGTGATTCCTGGTCAACAATACCGCCGCCTTCACCAGAACGTGGATTACCTTTAACATGTTTTTTAACCATGTTTACGTTTTCCACGAGCAGGCGATCGTTGTCGAGTCTTTTCAGTACATTGCCTCTCAGGCCCTTGCTACGGCCCGCGATAACAATCACTTCATCACCTTTTTTAATCTTGTTCATAATCCTGGGTCTCGACTGCTAAAGCACTTCTGGCGCGAGTGAGATAATTTTCATGAACTTCTCACCGCGCAATTCGCGCGTTACCGGGCCAAAAATACGAGTTCCGATGGGTTGCAGGTTGTTATTCAAAATAACTGCTGCATTACCGTCAAACCTGATCAGTGATCCATCGGCACGGCGCACACCGTTAGCGGTTCGCACCACCACGGCATTATAAACTTCACCTTTCTTAACCTTGCCGCGCGGAATGGCATCCTTGATACTAACCTTAATAATATCGCCAATCGCTGCATATCGACGCTTCGATCCACCCAGTACCTTGATGCATTGCATCTTTCGCGCACCACTGTTATCCGCCGCATTCAATACTGTTTGCATTTGAATCATGACTATTTACCCGCTAAGCGCCTGTTGCTTTGTTAACTACTTTTACCAGGGTCCAGGACTTGGTCCTGGAAATTGGACGACATTCTGAAATTTGTACGGTATCACCAATACTACATTCATTATTTTCGTCGTGAATATGCAACTTGGTCGATTTTTTCACAAATTTGCCATAAATAGGATGCTTGACCTTGCGCTCAATTAGCACTGTGGCCGATTTATCCATGCGGTCACTGATTACAGCGCCTGTCTGGATTCTTAAAACCTTATCTTCGCTCACGACGTCTTCACTCATGATTCCTTACCACCACGATCGGCATTCATTACTGTCTTTACACGTGCAATATTTCTGCGCACTTTTTTAAACTGATCAGGACGTATTGCGTCCGGGTTAATACCTTTTTGCATACGCAGGTTAAACTGCTCACGTAGCAAACCAGTTAATTCTTCACGGAGTTCCTGGTCCGTTTTTGAAACTAGTTCTGATACTTTCATCACATAACCTGCCTGGAAACAAAGGTTGTTTTAAACGGGAGCTTCGCAGCAGCGAGTTTAAATGCTTCGCGTGCTATGACTTCCTGTACGCCTTCCATCTCATACAATACGCGACCTGGCTGTATTTTACAGACCCAGTACTCGACGTTACCCTTACCTTTACCCATACGAACTTCCAGCGGTTTTTTTGACACTGGCACATCAGGGAATACACGAATCCAGATCTTACCGCCACGCTTGACGTGGCGCGTCATAGCGCGACGGGCGGCCTCAATCTGGCGCGCCGTAATTCTTCCGCGTTCAACAGCTTTGAGGCCATATTCACCGAAACTGACCTTGCTACCAGTCGTAGCCAGACCACGGTTCCTGCCCTTAAACTGCTTCCTGAATTTTGTTCTTTTCGGCTGCAACATAATTAAATCTCTTACTTACCGGCCGGCTTGCCTTTGCCTGAATCTTTCGCTTCCAGGTCAAAAACCTCGCCCTTGTAAATCCACACCTTAACACCCAGGATTCCATAGGTTGTCAGTGCTTCAGCAAAACCATAATCAACATTTGCACGCAAGGTGTGCAAAGGCACACGTCCTTCGCGATACCATTCGTTGCGCGCAATTTCCGCGCCGTTTAATCGACCTGAAACATTAATCTTGATTCCCTCGGCACCAATTCGCATGGCGTTGGTTACCGAGCGACGCATCGCCCGACGAAACATGACCCGACGCTCTAGCTGTGAAGCAACATTTTCTGCCACTAGTTGCGCGTCCAGTTCGGGCTTACGGATTTCTTCAATATTGATTTTTACGTTATTGATGTGCGCCGATACCAGCGATGCCACTTCAACGCGCAGTTTTTCAATATCCTCGCCCTTCTTTCCGATAATGATACCGGGACGAGCCGAATGGATCGTGACCGAAACTGCCTTGGCTGGACGCGAAATCTGAATTCTGCTTACCCCTGCCTGCGAAAGCTTCTTGCGCAGGAACTCCCGAATCTTCAGATCTTCATCGAGAAAATCTGCAAAATCCGAAGTATTTGCATACCATTTGGAGGTCCAGTCGGTCGCTATGCCAAGACGAAAACCCGTTGGATGAACTTTTTGACCCATCGCTGCCTCTTTAACTATCCGCAACAGTCACGGTAATGTGACTACTACGCTTTAAAATTCGATTACCACGTCCCTTGGCACGTGCCCGCATACGTTTCATAGAAGGCCCCTGGTCAACACAAATTGCCGAAACCTTGAGCTCGTCAATATCTGCACCATCATTGTGCTCCGCGTTTGCGATTGCCGATTCCAATACTTTTCGTATCATAACCGCGGCTTTCTTATTGCTAAAATTCAGTAAGGTCAACGCCTTATCTACTTCCATACCACGAACCTGGTCTGCAACCAGACGGCATTTCTGCGCTGAAATTTTAGCATGACGATGTTTTGCGCTGGTTTGCATAACCCCTACCTATCTCTTTACTTTTTTATCAACAATATGGCCGCGGTAAGTTCGCGTCAGGGAAAATTCACCCAACTTGTGACCTACCATATTTTCATTGATCAAAACCGGCACATGTTGCCTGCCGTTATGAACAGCGATTGTCAAACCAACCATTTCCGGCAATACCATTGAGCGTCTGGACCAGGTTTTAATTGGACGCTTGTTGTTGCTAGCAACCGCCTCAAGCACTTTTTTGAGCAAGTGTTGATCGACAAACGGGCCTTTACGTAATGAACGTGGCATGAATAATTACCTCTTATTCCTTCTGCGCACGATTAACTTATCAGTGCGTTTGTTAGAACGTGTTTTATATCCCTTGGCTGGCGTGCCCCAGGGTGAAACCGGGTGGCGACCACCCGATGTGCGGCCTTCACCACCACCATGCGGGTGATCTACCGGATTCATCGCAACGCCTCGAACCGTGGGTCGAACACCTCTCCAGCGGGTGGCGCCAGCCTTACCCAGTGAACGCAGGCTATGTTCGCCATTGCCAACTTCACCAATAACTGCGCGACAGTCAGCCAGCGTTTTTCGCATTTCACCAGAACGTAATCTGAGTGTTGCATAAGCGCCTTCACGGGCTACATACTGAGCCGAAGTACCTGCTGAACGTGCTATCTGTGCGCCCTTGCCCGGCTTTAATTCAATACAATGAACGGTCGAACCCACCGGCATGTTGCGCAAGGGCATACAATTACCGGTTTTTATGCCAACATCTTCGCCCGAACGCACGAGGCCGCCTTCGGCCAGTCCTTTCGGAGCGATAATGTAACGTCGCTCACCATCCATATACTTTAGTAAGGCAATATGTGCGCTACGGTTCGGATCGTATTCAATGCGTTCAACAACCGCATCAATACCATCTTTATTGCGCTTAAAATCGATTTGGCGATAACGCTGCTTATGCCCGCCGCCGATATGGCGAGTAGTAATCCGACCCGCGTTATTACGACCACCTGTTTTTGATTTCTTCTCTACCAGTGCCGCAAAAGGCTTACCTGTATGGAGTCCGGGCGTTTTAACCGAAACTACGAAGCGGCGTCCTGGTGAAGTAGGTTTTGCTTTGATGAGTGCCATGATTTTCTATGCGCCTATCGATGCGAGATCAATTTCATGACCCTGCTCCAGTGAAACATATGCCTTTTTCCAGTCCTTGCGACTACCTTTGCGCGCACCCATACGCTTGTTTTTTCCATTTACATTAACGGTGCGCACATCGGCAACCTTTACGCCGAACAACTGTTCTACCGCCGCCTTGATCTCAGGCTTCTTTGCATCGGTTGCCACTTTGAACACATGCTGATTAGCCGCATCTCCAAGCAGCGCTGCTTTTTCAGAGATAAGTGGTGATTTCAGGATATGGAAAACTCTTTCATCATTCATGACAAACGCTCCTCAAGCTTTTTCAGCGCAGCCTGGTCGATAACCACGTGTTCCTGTTGAACCAGGCTTAAGGGATCGACAATCGCCACATCCATTACCTGTATATTAGGAATATTTCTGGCTGCCAGGTAAACCGTCGAGTCGAGGCCATCGGTCAGAATTAACGCATCATTTACACCAATCTCGTTAAGCCTGGTATTCATTACTTTGGTCTTGGCTTCGCTAACACCCAGCTCACTGATCAGGATTAGACGCTGCTGGCGTATCAGCTCAGAAACAAGACTGCGCATTCCAACCCGGTACATCTTCTTATTCAGTTTCTTGCTGTAGTCTCTCGGGCTAGCTGCGAAGGTCACACCGCCAGAACGCCATATTGGGCTCCTGATCGTGCCTGCACGAGCACGCCCCGTGCCTTTTTGTTTCCACGGCTTGGCGCCTCCGCCACTGGCGGTTGCACGGTTTTTCTGTGCTTTGGTTCCAGCACGGGCTCCGCTCATGTAGGAAACTACAAGCTGGTGTACCAGGGCCTCATTGTACTCTGCGGCAAAAGCATCGTCGGATACCGATACTTTTTCCTTTGATTTATGAATTATCAGGTCCATTACGACTACTCTCTTATTGCTTGACCGCGGGACGAATAATCACGTCGCCGCTCTTCGCACCCGGAACTGAACCCTTGATCAACACCAGGTTCCGCTCAGTGTCGACACGCACAACTACCAAATTCTGCGTTGTACAGTTTGCCGCTCCCATATGACCCGACATTTTTTTGCCTTTGAAAACACGGCCTGGAGTCTGGTTTTGACCGATCGATCCATTGGAACGATGCGAGATAGAGTTACCATGGGTTGCATCCTGCATGGTGAAATTATGACGTTTAACTCCGCCCTGGAAGCCCTTACCCTTGCTGATTCCGGCAACGTCGACAATCTGACCCTGCTCGAATAAATCAACTTTAATTTCGGAGCCAAGTTCCAGCTCATCAACCGAATCGACACGAAATTCCCAGGCACCACGGCCTGCTTCGACGCCGGCTTTACGATAATGCCCAACCATTGGTTTGGTCACACGATTGGCACGACGCGAACCGGTTACAACCTGAACGGCTATATAACCGTCGGTTTCAACAGTTTTTATCTGTGAAATGCGATTGGGTTCAACCTCAATGACAGTTACAGGAGTCGATACTCCATCGTCAGAGAAAACCCGGGTCATTCCAACTTTACGTCCTACCAAACCGAGAGACATTTTTAACCTCTATCATTTACCTAAGCTACTGATTTACTCAGCTTTTTTCAAACACACGGCCTGGTACGGAAAAACCGTACCAGGCCGCGAGGGCGCGCACTATAACAGAATAAATCTATTTAGTTAAGCTTAATTTGCACATCCACGCCGGCCGCCAGATCGAGCTTCATGAGCGCATCTACGGTCTTATCAGTTGGGTCAACAATATCCATCAAACGCTTGTGCGTTCTGATTTCATATTGGTCCCTTGCATCCTTATTCACATGCGGTGAAATAAGAATGGTGAAACGCTCTTTGCGCGTTGGTAAAGGAATAGGTCCCTTAACGCGAGCACCTGTGCGTTTCGCTGTTTCAACGATCTCCGCCGCTGAACGATCGATCAGGCGATGATCGAAAGCTTTTAGGCGAATACGTATTGTTTGATTAGTAGCCATTTTAATTACTCGAGAATTTTAGATACGACACCAGCACCCACGGTGCGGCCACCTTCACGGATTGCAAAACGCAGTCCATCTTCCATTGCGATAGGAGCAATCAGCGTCACTTCCATCTTCACATTGTCACCAGGCATTACCATTTCAACTCCCGATGGCAACTCACAGGCTCCCGTCACATCCGTGGTGCGGAAGTAAAACTGCGGCCGGTATCCGTTGAAAAATGGCGTGTGGCGCCCACCCTCGTCTTTCGACAGGATATACACTTCACATTCGAACTTGGTATGCGGGGTAATCGATCCCGGCTTCGCCAGCACCTGACCAC
>JBGUEB010000112.1:0-10474 GCA_041821565.1 Gammaproteobacteria bacterium
GAATAATTTGCGCAGAAACGGTACAGGCTAAAATCTGCGTCTGCCGCTGCCTTTCGACACCAGGTGGTCCCCATCCAGGGATAACCTCGTGGAACATTAGTCAGTTCCGGCTATAGTCATGTTTTCAAGCAATATCGAACCAGTGCGGATATTGCCGCGCATGTCCAGGTCATCACCAATCTCGACAATACCCTGAAACATCTCCCTGAGGTTGGCTGCTATCGTGATTTCCTCAACTGGAAATTGAACTTCTCCATTCTCAACCCAGAAACCCGCGGCTCCACGCGAATAATCACCCGTCACCGTATTCACCCCGTGACCCATTAATTCAGTAACCAGTAGGCCCCGGTGCATGATCTTGATACAATCGGTGAATGATTTACCCGTGCTTTGCAGGGTTAAATTATGAACCCCACTGGCATGGCCAGTAGTTTGCAATCCGAGTTTTCGTGCAGCATAGCTATCCAGCAGGTAACTCTGTAATACACCGTCAGAAATCAATTTTGCCTGTTTAACTGCCACCCCTTCTGAATCATAGTTAGCTGATCCGAGGGCCTGTGATTCAAACGGATACTCGGTTAGTTGCAAGAAACTCGGAAATATACTGGTATCGATAGCGTCGAGTAAAAAGCTTGCCTTCCGATATTGAGCCGACCCGCCAACTGCCGAGGTAAGGTGGCCGATCAGGCTACGGGCAATCTCTGGCACAAACAAAACCGGTGCCTTCTGAGTTTTTAATTTTTGTGCATCGAGTCGCTTAACCGTACGTTCTGCTGCTTTTAGTCCAATCGCGCGTGCGGTCGCTAACTGATCGGGATTACGGCTAATTTCGTACCAGTAATCTCGTTGCATACCAGCACTGGACTCGGCCACCACCGAACAACTAATACTATGACGGGTCTTGCTCTCAGATTGTAAAAATCCGTGGGTATTACCATAAACCGATATGCCCGAGTTGATATCTACCGAGGCCCCTTCCGAATTTACAATCCTGGGGTCAAAATCAAGCGCCGCATTTTCGCATTCCAGTACCAGTTCTACCACCTGCTCTGGAGAAATTCCCCAGGGGTGATATAAATCGAGTTCGATAAACTGATCGGCTAGCAGATTGGCGTCGGCGAGTCCGGTGCAGGGATCTTCGGAAGTATATTTGGCAATATTACAGGCCGCCTCGACCGTTTTGCGGATTGCTTCCGGATCCAGGTTAGAAGTACTGGCGCTGCCTTTATGCTGGCCAATATAGACACTGATTCCGAGGCCGTTATCCTGTTGATGCTCGATTGTTTCAACCGATCGCATACGCGCAGCGACCGACAGGCCCTGCGATACCGACAGGCCCGCCTCAGCCTGGGTAGCGCCATTCGCCTGGGCCAGTTCAAGTGTTTCGGCGACGATGTTTTTAAACGAATCAGCGTCGGGAGATGTTAATATATCTGTTCTATTACTATTCATCGCAACATTCTAGCCTATCCCAATATGGAAAACGAAGTAAAGAATGACCCTCTCGACGAGATCGAATTGGTCAGCAAAAGCCAACTCAAGAGAGAAAGCCATGATATACAAAAACTCGGTAAACGCCTGACAAGCATGAACCCAGAACAGCTTAGCGCTATTCCGCTCGATGAGCCTGTTCTCGAAGCGATTGCGCTAGCACACAAGATACAAAATAAACGCAGTGCCCTGAAAAGGCACTACCAGTTTCTGGGTAAGTTACTACGCGCGCGCGATACCGATTCAATTGTTGCCGCGCTGTCAGAAATCGACCAGTCGAGCCAGGCCCAGATTAAACGCCACCATCGGGCCGAACACTGGCGCGACGAAATTATTGCCAATGGTAGTGAGGCAATCGAATCTTTCATCGAGCTTCAACCCAATGCAGATCGACAAAAACTGCGGCAATTGTGGCGCAATCAAAACAGCACGAACACCGATGCACGCAAGACCCAGATTTTGCGTCTGATTTACCAGGAGGTGATCAAGGCTCTTTAATTAACCACGCAGGATCAAAACATCAGTCAGCACTGGCGGGAATAATCGGAGTGCGGCGTTCAACATCGTTATTTTGCCCCCGATTTCGAAGATAATGATCCATCAGTACCAGGGCCAGCATCGCCTCGGCAATGGGTGTCGCGCGAATACCTACACAGGGGTCGTGTCGCCCCTTGGTTCTGATCTCCACAGGGTTGCCGTCGAGATCAACTGTCTTACCGGGTAGATGCAGACTAGAAGTCGGTTTCAGGGCTATATTAACCAGTATGTCCTGGCCCGAAGTGATGCCGCCCAGGGTACCGCCCGCATTATTGGAGAGAAATCCCTGCGGGGAAATCTCATCGCGGTGAGTGGTTCCTTTTTGTTCGATGCTGTCAAAGCCCGCACCAATCTCAACTCCTTTTACCGCATTGATGCTCATCATGGCGTGGGCTATCTCAGCATCGATGCGATCGAAAATGGGCTCACCCAATCCGGGGGGTACACCACTTGCGACCACGGATATTTTTGCACCGATGGACTCACCCTGTTTCCGCAGCGCATCCATGTATTTTTCCATTTCGGCAACCATTCCAGCGTCTGGACAAAAAAATGGATTATTGTTGACCTCATCCCAGTCAAAATCGACAGGTTTCAACGGCCCTAGTTGCGACAGGTATCCGCGTATGCGAATACCGCATTGCTCGGCAAGGTATTTTTTCGCGATGCCGCCAGCAGCGACTCGCATTGCAGTTTCCCTGGCAGAAGAACGTCCGCCGCCCCGGTAATCTCGAAACCCGTATTTCTGCGTATAGGCGTAGTCGGCATGGCCCGGGCGAAACTGGTTCATGATATTGTTATAGTCTTTGGAACGTTGGTCTTTATTGGTTATTTGAAGGCAAATAGGCGTACCTGTGGTTTTACCATCGAAAATTCCTGACAATATCTGCACCGCATCGTCTTCACGCCGTTGCGTGGTATGGCGAGATGTACCCGGTTTACGACGATCAAGATCATCTTGCAAGTCGGCCTCGCTGAGTTCCAGTCCGGGCGGGCAACCGTCAACAATGCAACCGATCGCAGTGCCATGGCTTTCACCAAAAGAGGTGACTACGAATAACTTGCCAATACTGTTTCCTGACATAAAACTCGACCTGTGAATTGAAAAACCGACAATCATCTACAATTAGATGTCTATTATGCAACATTCTACTAAAAAACTGGGCATGATGTTCACCCTCAGCGGCTGGATAATCGGATTTTTGATTCTGGCGCTGGTGTTCTCGAAAGTTCTCGACCATCAGGATAACCCAAACCAGTCGGTTGCTACTTCCCAGTCAGGCCAGTCTCAACAAATTGAACTCAAACGGAACCGTCATGGGCACTACGTTTTTAATGGTGAGATCAACCGGAAACCGGTTAGTTTTCTAGTGGATACCGGTGCAACGATAACCAGCATACCATCAGGCCTGCAGGGATATTTGGGTCTGAAGACAGGGCAGCCTTTCCAGGTGTCGACTGCAAACGGTGTTGCCACTGCATACATGACCAGGCTAGACGAGCTCAGGCTTGGCGAGATCCGTCTAACCAATGTTAGAGCCAGCCTGAACCCGGGATTGCCCGACGACAGCATTTTACTCGGTATGAATGTGCTAAAACATCTGGAACTGATACAGCGCGATAACTCATTGATTATCAGGCAGATTTACTGACATCAGGATCAATTCTTAATAGAATAATTTACTTTATTGCTAAATAATTCTGAAATTTTTGAACTAAATTAAAATCCTCGCTCTCTAAGCGGGCGTATACATGGTAAAAAAATAGTACCAGTTCAACAATCCAATCTTATTTAAATTGAGGATAGAATAAATGACTACAGCAAAGAAAATTTCCGGTGTTGCTTTGGCTGCTGCGGCTGCAACCATGTTTGCCATCGCTCCAATCAGTACAGTATCCGCTGGCGATTCTGGTAAATGCTTCGATATCAATTCCTGCAAGGGCACTAGCGCCTGTGCAACAGCAACCTCGAGCTGCGCCGGTCAAAACTCTTGTGCTGGTCAGGGCTGGGTGAAACGCACCAAGGCCGAGTGTGAAGATGCAGGCGGCAAATTCGAAACCTAGGAGCCCCTCGGACTTGACGGTATAGTGCACCGATCTTTTCGGTGCATTTTTTTGTCTGTAATATAAATATTTAATCGTGAAAACCCTGAAAGCCTCTTTCTGCATCATGACCAAAAAATCCCAGTGAGTCAGCCAACCGACAAACCTTTCCTGGGATTTGGCCTCGGGCTACGTACGGAACACTATGAGGATATCCTGCGACTCAAACCCAAACAAATTGACTGGTTTGAAATTCTAAGCGAGAACTACATGGTAGATGGCGGAAAACCGCTTTACTACCTGGATGCCATCAGGCAGGACTACCCGATGGTAATGCATGGTGTATCCATGTCGCTCGGCAGCACCGACCCGCTAAACTATGAATACCTGAAAGATCTCAGGGCATTGATTCAACGCGTCGAGCCGATGTGGATTTCGGATCACCTCTGCTGGACAGGTGTCGACCAGAAAAACATGCACGATTTGTTGCCCTTGCCCTATACAGAAGCAGCAATAGACCATCTCGCTGGCAGGATTACCGAGGTTCAGGACTTTCTTGGCCGTCAAATGCTCATCGAAAATCTATCGAGCTACATTACCTACTGTGACGATGCCATGAGTGAGTGGGAATTTATTTCCGCGATCGCGGAAAAAGCTGACTGCAACATTTTACTCGATGTTAATAACATCTACGTCAGCAGTTACAATCACCATTATGACCCGATTGAATACCTGGACGGAGTGCCCGTCGAACGCGTCTGGCAACACCATATTGCCGGACATACTAATGATGGCAACCTCATCATTGATACCCACGATGCCGACATAATAGACCCGGTATGGGCACTCTACGAGGAAACCGCAAAACGATTCGGGCCGGTTTCAACCATGATAGAACGCGACGGAAATATTCCTGCCCTGGACCGGGTAATCGACGAACTCGAGCATGCACGTCAAATTGCAGGTCCTTATTACCAACTACCGGTCAGTAACGCATGACTGAGTTGCAGGGTTTACAGCGCCGGTTCCAGGACTATCTCAGGGGCTCAACGGATGAGATTGAAAAGGATATCATCAGTTCCAGCGAAGCACTTGCCGAGCATCGTCTCGGTATATATTTCAACGCTTATCGTATTAGATTAATCGATTGCCTGGCGACTGAATATTCCGGCCTGCAACAGCACCTTGGCCAACAGAACTTTGAAAACCTGGCCCTCGATTATCTAAAAGTCCACCCTTCATCTCATCCCTCGGTGCGCTGGTTTGGCAAAGATCTGGCCGAATACCTGCGCACCACCGGCGCCCATGAAGAGCGGGAGTTTCTCAGTGAACTGGCCAGTTTTGAATGGGCCAAGGGGCTGGTTTTTGATGAGCGTGACGCGGCGAGTCTCTACTCTTTTGAAGAAATGGCCCGGGTACCACAGCAGGCCTGGCCAGATATCCAGGTCAGGTTTGTAACAGCGATGCGTTGGCTGGATTGTTACTGGAATGTCTGTCCTTACTGGGCAGCCCTTGACCAGGGCGAAAAATTGCCCGAAATAGATCGTGAAGACTATCCTTTACGCTGGTTAATCTGGAGAAAAGATCGTGACCCTTACTGGCGCTCACTGGAAGTCCACGAGGCCTGGGCGATAGAAGCCGCACAAAAAGGCGCGAACTTTGCCGAACTCTGCGAGGGACTATGCGAATGGATATCAGAAGAGCAGGTGGCGATATCCGCTGCCGGATTATTGAAACAATGGATTAGTGACGATCTGGTTGTTAGAATCGACTATTAATAGCCAGCGCGCCGCTATCCGGGTTAAGCCAGAATCAAAAATAGTTCTGAAGTCCGGCACGGTACCTGTATATTATTTAAATAAGAAAAACAATTTGGAATTACCCAAGTATGCCAACACCGACTGGAGCCCGAATCCATGATTAATCTTGATCTGACCCTAAAAGAACTGGATATATTCAACGACTTTACCCGCCGCCATATAGGCCCCAGTTCAGCCGATGAACCAGTAATGCTTGCTGAACTCGGAATGAAGAGCCTGGACGAATTAATTGACAAGGTGGTACCCAGGTCAATACGGCGCGACAAACCCCTGGCGGTAAAGGGTAGTCGATCGGAGCGCCAGGTACTCGACAAACTGTACCAGATTTCAACCCGTAACCAGCTCTACAAGTCGTTTATTGGCATGGGTTACTACAATGCGCGAACGCCGACCGTTATCGAACGTAACTTGCTCAGAAACCCGGCCTGGTATACTGCCTACACTCCTTACCAGGCCGAAATTTCTCAGGGCCGACTCGAAGCCCTGTTAAATTTTCAGACCATGATCAGCGACTTAACCGGCATGGAAATCGCAAATGCGTCGATGCTGGATGAAGCGACTTCGGCAGCAGAGGCGATGACCCTGTGCCAGCGTATGTCAAAAAGCAAGGGGGAAATATTCTTTGTAGCAGACTCATGCCACCCTCAAACAATTGCCGTGGTGTCGAATCGAGCCCTTCACTTCGGTATCGAAATCGTGGTTGGCGATCCCTTCGAGGATCTCGACGACCTCGATCTGTTCGGAGTTCTGCTGCAATATCCCTGTTCAACTGGCGAAATTCGTGACTACCGAGAACTGGTTCAGCAGGTACACGAAAGGAAAGGCCTGGTTGCGGTTGCTGCCGATTTGCTGAGTCTTACGCTGATCACGCCACCGGGTGAATTCGATGCCGATGTGGTTGTTGGAACCTCTCAGCGCTTCGGTGTTCCCCTGGGTTACGGTGGTCCTCACGCGGCCTATATGGCGACGCGCGAAGCTTTTAAACGTTCGATGCCGGGACGATTAATTGGTGTTTCGGTAGATTCACAGGGTAAACCCGCGCTGCGTCTGGCGCTTCAAACTCGTGAGCAACACATCCGTCGTGAAAAAGCGACCAGTAATATCTGTACTGCGCAGGCATTGCTTGCCATCATGGCCAGCATGTACGCCGTTTATCACGGCCCCAAGGAAATTCGACGTATCGCCCAGCGAATACATCGATTGACGGTAATCCTCGCCGATGGGCTACGTGAACTCGGTCATACCATTCCTACACAACATTTTTTTGACACTATTACGGTCACTACGGGCAACGCGACCGAATTTGTCATGGCCGCAGCTCGCTCCGAAAAAATAAATCTGCGTTATGTAGACATGAATACCGTTGGTGTCTCGCTCGATGAAGTAGCCACCTGGACCGATATCGAAAAACTGTTTAACATTTTCACGCATGACCGGGGTAGCGAGGTATCAGTTGCGTCACTTGACGCCAAAGCCAGGAGTGCACTGCCCAAAGCGCTGGTTCGCACCAGCGATTTTTTAACTCATCCGGTATTTAATACCCACCATTCTGAAACCGCACTGATGCGATACATGCGCAAACTTGCGGACAAAGATCTGGCACTAGATCGCAGCATGATACCGCTCGGCTCCTGTACCATGAAATTGAATGCAGCGACACAGCTGATACCGGTTACCTGGCCCGGCTTTGGGCGCATACATCCCTTTGTTCCGCTCGATCAGGCACAGGGCTATCAGCAACTGTTTGTCGAACTCGAACAAATGCTCTGCGCCTGTACTGGTTATGATGCTTTTTCCCTGCAACCCAATTCGGGTGCGCAAGGTGAATACGCTGGCTTACTTGCAATAAAGGCCTATCACAAAAGCCGTGGTGAAGGACATCGCAACATATGCCTGATTCCGGCCTCTGCACATGGCACCAATCCCGCTTCGGCACAAATGGCTGGAATGAAAGTGGTGGTGGTCGGCACTGCCAAATCGGGCAATATCGATATGGAAGACCTGAAGACGAAAAGCGAGAAATATGCCGATCAGCTTGCCGCCATTATGATTACCTACCCTTCGACACATGGTGTATTCGAGGACGACGTGACTGACGTCTGTGATTTAATCCATGCGCACGGCGGGCAAGTTTATATCGATGGTGCCAACATGAATGCCATGGTTGGTATCTGTGCACCGGGGAAATTTGGTGGTGATGTTTCGCATTTGAACCTGCACAAAACCTTCAGTATTCCTCATGGTGGTGGCGGTCCAGGGGTCGGCCCAATTGGTGTAGGCGAGCACCTCAAGCCCTTTTTGCCTTCAACCAGTTTAACTAACCAGATGGGATCAACGGGTGCGGTATCGGCAAGCCCGTTCGGTAGTGCAAGCATATTGCCAATTAGCTGGGCCTATATCACTTTGTTAGGGCTCACGGGTTTACCAAAAGCAACCACAATGGCTATTCTGAATGCAAATTATATCGCTCATCGGTTGCATGAGCATTTCCCGGTTCTTTATACCGGCCCGAACGGGCTGGTAGCGCACGAATGTATTATCGATACGCGCATCGTCAAACAAACGGCAGGTGTTACTGTCGATGATATCGCCAAACGCCTGATCGATTATGGCTTCCATGCTCCAACCATGTCATTTCCCGTGCCTGGCACTTTGATGATCGAACCCACCGAGAGTGAATCGAAAGAGGAAATAGATCGATTTTGTGAAGCCATGATCTCGATCCGAAAAGAAATCAAGACTATCGAAGATGGTGACATGGACGCCGAGGACAATCCACTGAAAAATGCACCACATACTATCGATATGGTTTCTGCCAATGAATGGAACCATGCCTACAGCCGTGAACAGGCGGCCTTCCCGCTACCATCATTGCGAGACTATAAATACTGGTCACCAGTGGGTCGTGTTGATAATGTCTACGGCGATACCCACCTGATATGTTCTTGCCCACCACTATCAGCATACGAAGATGATGATGCCTGAATAGCTTTGATCGGATAATTGTAAGCCGTATTCAGACCACTCCGAATGCGGCATTCTGTTACGCTGGCGACTTACGATTTGTAGGACTGCGCTATGGCAATTAGTGTTTTCGATTTGTTTTCAATCGGTATCGGACCTTCGAGTTCGCATACCGTAGGACCCATGCGTGCGGCAAACCGGTTCGTCGAAAGCCTGGATGCCGAAGATTTGCTCCAACGAGTCCATCGCATCAAGGCCGAGTTATACGGTTCTCTCGGTGCTACCGGCAAGGGTCATGGTAGTGACAAGGCCGTTATCCTGGGCTTCGAAGGTGACCAGCCAGAAACGGTGGATACCACAACCGTAAACGAGCGCCTGGCCTCCATCCGCGAACATCAGCAAATTAATCTGCTCGGAAAACACGCCATCGAATTTGCTGAAAAAAAATCGCTGATTATGCACAAACGCCAGACATTACCATTTCATCCCAATGGCATGACCTTCAGCGCCTTTGATGCACAGAGCGAAGAGGTAAGCCGTTCCACCTTTTATTCTGTCGGTGGTGGATTCGTCGTCGACGAGACCGCTTCGGGCAGCGACCGCATTAAGGAAGATGACACGGTATTACCCTACCCTTTTTTATCTGCGGTCAACCTGCTGATTCATTGTGCCAATAACAATATGCAGATCAGTGATGTGATGATGGAAAACGAAAAGGTGTGGCGTAGTGAAACCGAGGTTCGCGACAGTTTACTAAATATCTGGAGCACGATGCAGGCCTGCGTCGAGCTTGGCTGTGCGAACGAAGGTATCTTGCCCGGCGGCATGAAAATCAAACGACGCGCTGCTGACCTGTATCGCAGGTTGAGTACACATCCGGAAATTACCCACAGGGATCCCCTCACATCACTCGACTGGGTAAATCTTTATGCACTCGCTGTGAACGAGGAAAATGCAGCTGGCGGCCGCGTGGTGACCGCACCGACCAATGGTGCGGCTGGTATCATCCCGGCCGTAATGCATTACTATTATCACTTTATCCCCAACGCTGACGAAGACGGCATTGTGCGATTTCTGTTAACTGCCGGTGCAATTGGCATTCTTTATAAAGAAAATGCATCTATCTCCGGCGCCGAAGTTGGCTGCCAGGGCGAGGTCGGTAGTGCATGTTCGATGGCAGCCGGAGCATTGACTGAGGTGCTCGGCGGCACACCCGAACAGGTCGAGAATGCGGCCGAGATCGGCATGGAGCACAACCTCGGACTTACCTGCGATCCGGTTGGCGGACTGGTACAGGTTCCCTGTATCGAACGCAACGCCATGGCTTCGGTAAAAGCAATCAATGCCGCCCGTATTGCCATGCGCGGTGATGGCCAACACTTTATTTCACTCGACAAGGTGATCAAAACCATGCGTGAAACGGGCGCTGATATGAAAACCAAGTACAAGGAAACAGCGCGCGGCGGCCTCGCGGTGAATATTATAGAATGCTAGCCTGCATTTCTCCCCAGTATTTTGCTGCGGATGCCGATATACTCGCCGTGGCGGTCTGTGCTCCTTGCAGCCGATTTGACGTAGTGTCGACTACGACTGCACCGACTTCCAGTCCGCGCAGCCCA
>JBGUEB010000113.1:0-10419 GCA_041821565.1 Gammaproteobacteria bacterium
GAGCACGAAATCAACGCAGCCATCGCGTAAAAAGCGCGCTTTACAGCGCACTTTTTACATGTTGGGGTAATTGGGTCCCCCTCCTCCCTCCGGCACCGTCCAGTTGATATTCTGGCTCGGATCCTTAATATCGCAGGTCTTACAATGCACGCAGTTTTGCGCATTGATTTGCAACTGTGGTTCGCCGTCGATCTCAACTATCTCGTAAACACCAGCCGGACAATAACGTTGCTCGGGAGCGTCATACTGTGCCAGGTTGAGCTTAATCGGCACGCCATCATCAATTAAGCGCAAGTGTGCCGGTTGATTTTCCTCGTGAAAAGTACCCGATAAAAATACTGATGAATTGCGGTCGAAGGAAACTTCATTGTCGGGTTTTGGGTAGACGATTTTTGCGTAGTCGTTCATGTTACCCAATTGCTCGTGATCTTTGTGGTGCCCAAGCGTCCAGGGTGCCTTGCCGCGCAAGATAAAAGATTCAAGAGCTCCGTTGGCAAGCCCCATCCACAGGCCTTTTTGAAACGCCGGACGGATATTACGAACCTTGTGTAACTCAGCCCAGAGCCATGATTTCTCCAAGTCTTCAGGGTAAGCGGTAGCTTCGAGCGCGGCACCTGGATTTTCTTCATCGTATTCGACAGGTAATAGTTCGATCACTGCTTCGGCCGCCACCATCGCGCTTTTCATCGCCGTATGGGTTCCCTTGATTTTTGGCACATTAAGAAAACCAGCGGTGTCACCAACTAGTAACCCACCTGGAAAGGTTAATTTAGGTATCGACTGTATGCCCCCTTCAGATATGGCGCGGGCACCGTATGAAATACGTTTTCCGCCTTCAAATACCGGGCGAATCGACGGATGAGTTTTGAAACGTTGAAATTCCTCAAACGGACTGAGGTGCGGATTCGCATAGTCCAGGCCGATGACGAAACCAACAGCAACCTGGTTATCGGCTATATGATATAAAAATGAACCACCGTAAGTATCTGATTTCAAGGGCCAGCCAATGGTGTGCAGGGTACTACCTTCACTGTGATTTTCAGGTTTGACTTCCCATAATTCCTTGATCCCAATTCCGTAGGTTTGTGGTTCTACACCATCGCCTAAATTATAAGCCTCCATTAATTGCTTGCTCAGGGAACCGCGACAACCCTCGGCGAAGACGGTCTGTCGGCCGACCAATTCAACACCGGGTTCAAAATTGTCGCCGGGTTCTCCGTCCTTGCCTATGCCCATGTCTCCAGTAGCAACACCACGTACGGCACCAGATTCATCGTATAGTATTTCAGCAGCAGCAAATCCGGGAAATATTTCAACACCCAGCTCTTCCGCCTGCTCAGCGAGCCAACGACAAAAGTTTCCCAGGCTGATGATATAATTGCCTTCGTTATGCATCTGCGGTGGTGTTGGCATGGATACCGAACCAGTCGCTGTCAGATATAGAAGCTTGTCCGATTTAACAGGCACATCCAATGGTGCACCTTTCTCTTTCCAGTCAGGGATGAGTTCGTTTAATGTGCGTGGTTCGAGTACCGCACCAGACAATATATGCGCGCCCACCTCGGATCCTTTTTCAAGAATGCAAATCGTCAGCTCTCGTTCCTTTTCCTGAGCGAGCTGCGCAAGACGAATAGCCATGGTCAACCCAGATGGACCTGCGCCAACGATGACCACATCAAAATTCATTGCTTCTCTTTCCACAATATTCCCCGGTTTTTGGACAATGGAAGGTATCAGCCAGTGGCTGATGAATAACACAGCGAGCGAATTATATTCAGTTTATGGTTAAAACAATATCAGAAATTAGGCCTAACCCGAAAAACACATGATCAATTTGAACCAGTCAGATTATTGATACCCTGGCAAAAGCGCAGAGTCAAATATTGATCAACCCTCCTCATATTATCCGGAAGAGCCCATATTAAAATTATTTGAGAGCGACTATTCTTTTTGCTTAAAGGTCATCACCAGTACATCTCGATAGGCTTCTTTGTCTGCATCAAGCTGGGTAATGGGCGTTACCCCGTGATATACCTTTGTGTCATTCACGATTGCCATGTCGAAGGTTTCCAACAGGGTAAATTCTCCGACTAGTTGATTATCCAGATTGTAAATAGAAGTGGCCCCGCTTTCGATATTAACTCGTTTTATCATCACCACGATGACGAAATCTACACCATCACGATGCACACCTTCCGGTGTCGGACTACCTTTTTGTCCATCCCTCGCCTCGATACGAAACTGGTGCAATTCAATATGCCAGGGGTAATTACCGCTGATCTGGCTAAACAAACGCGTGCCAAATTCAAGCAGGGCGGCAAGTGCGCGGCTGTTCAGCA
Source organism: Gammaproteobacteria bacterium (assembly GCA_041821565.1). Classification (GTDB taxonomy): domain Bacteria; phylum Pseudomonadota; class Gammaproteobacteria. The sequence continues at coordinate 2,340 of JBGUEB010000113.1, forward strand.
AGTCGACCAGGATGGGTGCAAAATAGCGCGCAATGCCCCCGTTCAAAGGGTTGTAATCAAGCGTTTGATAGTGGTGTTGATGGGGCATCAAAACCGGTGACTCACCCGCGTGCCGGGTTGCAAAGCTTGCATGACGGCGCTTTCGATAACGACCGCCATCGGCCATATACCGATCTTCTTCGAGCCTGTTCCAGCTATCGAGAAACAACTGGTCATTGCCAATCCTGCTCCCCGCCATGCTGGACAGTAACCCAATTACCTGCGACGATTTCAGATAGAGGAAATCCTTTTTGTTGAGAATATCCCCTGTCTCTTCAAGCAGGATTTGCGGATCACTGCGGCAATCTTCTTGTGCGCTGGTATTCACCCTCTATTATACGCGGGCACGATATCCCGATGGCTCAGGCCTCGGCCTGATGAGCCATTTTAACATCGGTCTTAAGCTGAGGTTCCCTGGCCTTCAAGTTACCCAGTGCGACATCGATGGCTGAGACAATTTCATCGATATCATCTTTCGTACAAACCAGTGCCGGGCTCAAACACAATGTATTGTTAAATTCGGCAAAACTGCGGTTAGTGCGTCCGATCATGACACCCTGCTGCAGGCAATCGGCTACTACTGCTGCCGCGACCGATTCATCTACGGGTTCACGCGTTTTCTGGTCTTTCACGAGGTCGGCGCCAACAAACAGCCCCTTGCCGCGCACTTCTCCGATAATCGGATGCTTTTGCTGTAACTCGCGCAGCGCATCCATCAGGTAATCACCCATTTTATTGACGTTATCGAGTATATTTTCCCGTTCGATAATGCGCATGTTTTCGAGGGCCGCAGCCGGCCCACCTGCGCAACCGCCAAAGGTACTAATATCACGAAAATAATGCATCCTGTCGCTGGGCTCAGCCAGAAACTCGTTGAACAGGTCTTCGGTGGTGACGGTCACAGAAATGGCAGCATAACCACTGGCAACACCCTTCGCCATGGTCACAATATCGGGCTTAACACCGAAATGCTGATATCCAAACCAGGTACCGGTGCGTCCCATACCGCAAACCACTTCATCGATATGTAATAACACACCGTATTTTTTACAAATCTCCTGGATAGTTTCGAAGTATCCTTGCGGCGGCACAATCACGCCACCGCCCGCGGTAATAGGTTCCAGGCAAACTGAACCTACGGTATCCGGATCTTCGCGCAGGATAATTTTTTCCAGTTCACGTGCTGACTGCACGCCAAAATCAGGATCATCACCATTTGGCGAACGATACGCCAGGCAATGCGGCATTTCGACAAAACCAGGGGTAAATGGTCCGTATTGATCTTTACGCTGCGACTGTCCACAGGCAGACAGGGTGGTAATCGTAGTGCCATGATAGTCACGGTCGCGATAAACGATCTTGTGCTTCTTGCCATCATTCTTCATAGCCGCGAGCTGACGAACCAGCTTGAAGCCCTTTTCATTGGCTTCAGATCCGGAATTTGAGTAATAAACCCGGCTCAGGCCTGGCATTTTATCAATCAGTTTATCGGCAAATTCCGCGCCCGGAATATTACCGGCAGAATTGGCGAAATAGCACATTTTGACGAGCTGGTCACGAACCGCGTTGGCGATACTCTCACGGCCATAGCCGACGTTCACGGTCCAGACACCGCCTGAAACAGCGTCCAGGTATTCGCGACCATTTATGTCTTTTACGCGCAAGCCCTTACCTTCGACAATCACCATCGGATCAGTCGTCTGCCATGGTTTATGCTGGATTAGATGGTGCCAGATGTGACTCTTGTCACTGCTAACAATTTCAGTTAAATCGTTCGGTTTCATTAGATTCTCCACGGGTATGCATAAGACCTGGCCCGTTCCAGACCTTATTGCCACAATCTATAGTTTGCCTTATTCGCCGTCACATTGATGCGAAATGGACGAAAACTTTCCTAACATGAAGCTAAAATGATTTCCTCGCGATACAATAGAGCCAGAAGACATCTATCTATGATGCCAAATATTTAACACACGCGATCAACATGAACTAATGTCGTGACAAAAATCAGAGTCAAATCCATGCACAACAGGCAGGACCAGATGATGTGGAGTCGTCTGTTCTGTATCTCGAGTGAGCGCAAGGTCAGCTACCAGCGGCAATTGCGCGAAACTATTGTTTCGGCCATCCTGGACGATAAACTACCTCTTGAAATACCACTACCCTCATCACGCGAACTGGCAAAACACCTGGGGATTGCGCGCAATACCGTGGTGCTCGCCTATCAACAATTAATCGATGAGGGCTACCTGGTATCACGTGAGCGAAGCGGTTATTACATCGATAAATCGATGCTCGACGGTCGCGTCAAGATTAAACCTGCTATCAGCAATGACGAACAATCTGAACCTGACTGGGATGCGCATATTAAGTTTCGGCCCTCGCGACAGCGCAATATTGTCAAACCAGTGGACTGGAAAAAATACAAATATCCTTTTTTGTTTGGACAACTCGATCCCGCCCTGTTTCCGATTGCAGACTGGCGTGACTGTTGTCGTCAGGCGCTTAGTGTCAGCGACATACTAGATGTTACACCCGACCGGATCGACACCGATGATCCCCTGTTAATCGAACAGATTCAGGCGCGTATCCTGCCTCGACGCGGTGTCTGGGCTTCACGCGATGAAATCCTGATAACAATGGGAGCGCAACAGGCCCTGTATATCCTCGCCGATCTTTTAATCAACAAGGACAGTTGCATAGGTATCGAGAATCCCGGTTACGCTGACGCGCGTAATATTTTCGCGCTAAAGTCCCCCAGGGTTATGCCCCTCGAAGTGGACGAACACGGTATTATCCCCGGCAAAGATGTGAATAGCTGTGAATTCGTGTTCGCCACCCCCAGCCACCAGTCACCCACCACTGTCACGATGCCGATAGAACGCCGGCAGCAATTGTTAAAAGACGCGGAAAAAAATGACTTTCTCATTATCGAGGACGATTACGAGAGTGAAATCAATTTCGTGCACGAGCCAACCCCGGCACTGAAAAGCCTGGACAGCGGCAACCGGGTCATCTACGTCGGCAGCCTGTCGAAAACGCTGGCGCCGGGCTTACGGATTGGTTACATGGTTGCATCGAGGACTCTAATCGAGGAGGCCCGGGCGCTGCGACGCCTGATGGTACGACACCCCCCGGCAAATAATCAGCGACTGGTCGCCCTCTTCCTTTCCATGGGACACCATGATTCACTTATCCACCGCCTCAGCCAGACCTACCATGAACGCTGGCAAATCATGGGAGACGCGCTCAATAAACATCTGCCCGAATCCTCCCAAATTCCATCCTTTGGCGGGACCTCGTATTGGGTACGAGGACCGGAACAACTCGATACACGCGAATTGAAAAAGCGTGCCCGCGAAGCTAGCATCCTGATCGAGTCAGGCGACATTTGTTTTATGCAGCCAAACCCGCCACTGAACTTTTTCCGCCTTGGTTATTCTTCAATTGCGGCCAACCAGATTGAACCCGGAATTAAAAAGCTATCGGATCTAATCCATCAAATGATCTAGCGGGTTTCTTTTGATTGACCACCATGATCCCCCTCGCGAGGCGTCGCACCGCCCCTACCCTTGCTATGCCTCGGGTGCTCCCTGGAGGGGAGAAGGAGTATTGGCATTATCAAAACACCTTCTGTGGTACTACCACTAATTGTCAACTCGATTAAGTTGTCACCCAGAATAAACGAACTGTTACTTCAGTAATTGACAGTCGCCGGGTTGCAAAGCTATACATATTACTCATGTATATGAGTAATATGTATTCAATTTGAATTTAAAACCGATTAGCTAAACGCCTGATTGCATCAGGTCAGCTGTAATTGACACCGAAACGAATTAGAACCGAGGACACTCTTATGAAAATGACTCCCAGTGAAGCCTTTGTCGAAACCATGGTATCCAACAATGTCACCGATATGTTTGGCATTATGGGATCGGCATTCATGGACGCAATGGATATCTTTGCCCCTGCCGGCATTCGCCTGATCCCCGTTGTACACGAACAGGGCGCGGCCCATATGGCGGATGGCTACTCACGCGTTAGTGGTCGCCACGGCGTTGTCATCGGCCAAAACGGTCCGGGCATCAGTAACTGTGTTACCGCGGTCGCGGCTGCTTTCTGGGCGCACTCACCGGTTGTAGTCATCACTCCGGAAACCGGCACCATGGGCATCGGCCTCGGCGGATTTCAGGAAGCCAACCAGTTGCCGATGTTCCAGGAATTCACCAAGTACCAGGGTCACGTCAACAATCCAAACCGAATGGCAGAATATACCGCGCGCTGTTTTGACCGTGCGATGTCTGAAATGGGTCCGACCCAGTTGAATATCCCACGCGACTACTTCTACGGTGAAATAGATGTCGAGATTCCCAAACCGGCACGTCTCGACCGTGGAGCCGGTGGCGATGCGAGCCTGAATGCGGCGGCAGAATTGCTTGCCCAGGCCAAAAATCCTGTGATCGTATCGGGTGGTGGTGTGGTCATGAGTGATGCTATAGAAGAATGTAAGGCACTCGCCGAGCGCCTCGGTGCCGCAGTGGTCAACAGTTACCTGCACAACGACTCTTTCCCCGCGAGCCATCCCCTGTGGTGCGGTCCTCTGGGTTACCAGGGCTCTAAAGCCGCGATGAAACTAATCTCCAAAGCCGATGTGGTTCTTGCCCTGGGCACTCGCCTGGGGCCTTTTGGAACCCTGCCTCAGCACGACATGGATTACTGGCCCAAAGACGCCAAAATCATCCAGGTCGATGCCGACAACAAGATGCTTGGCCTGGTAAAGAAAATTGAAGTGGGTATATGTGGTGATGCAAAGGCAAGTGCTATCGCCCTGCTAAATCGAATCAAAGACAAAACCCTGGCCTGCGACGCAACCAAAGAAGCCCGTGCAGAAGACATCGTTGCTGAAAAGGCTGCCTGGGAAAAAGAGCTCGACGAGTGGACACATGAAAAAGATGCTTACAGTCTGGATATGATCGAAGAACAAAAAAACGAGGAAGGTAACTGGTTACATCCTCGGCAGGTACTTCGTGAACTCGAAAAGGCGATGCCAGCCGACGTGATGGTATCGACCGATATCGGCAATATTAATTCGGTTGCGAATAGTTATTTACGCTTCGAAAGACCGCGCAGTTTTTTTGCGCCGATGAGCTTCGGTAACTGTGGTTATGCCCTGCCTACCATGATAGGCGCCAAGTGCGCGGCTCCCGAGCGCCCGGCAATTTCCTACGCGGGTGACGGTGCCTGGGCAATGAGTATGATGGAAACCCTGACCGCTGTTCGACATAATATTCCAGTGACAGCAGTCGTATTTCACAACCGTCAATGGGGTGCTGAAAAGAAAAACCAGGTCGATTTTTACAATCGTCGCTTTGTTGCCGATGAACTCGGAGGCGAAAGCTGGTCGGGTATAGCCCGCTCGATGGGTGCCGAGGGTATCGTCGTCGATCAGTTAGACGAAGTTGGACCCGCGCTCAAAAAAGCAATAGACGCGCAGATGAATGAAGGCAAAACCACGATTATTGAGATCATGTGTACGCGTGAGCTGGGAGACCCCTTCCGCAAGGATGCCCTGTCCAAGCCAATCCGTTTCCTGGAAAAGTATAAAGACTACGTTTAGTTCTGCTTTTACCTGTACCCCTCTCCCTCTGGGAGTACCCGGGGGCATGAAAGGGCAGGGGTTGCCTACATGGATGTAGGTAAGGGGCGTGAGCAGGAGCGGAAGCTTGAGGGGGGTTTTATATCGATTTAGCCGCTTCACTCATATTTCGTAACTTTGCCATCGCCAACTCCCGTCCGAGTAAAGCCAGGCCGCAATCCGGTGCCGCGATCAGGCGATCGGCGTCTATGTGCTCCAGTGCCTGCACCAGGCGTAGCCTGATTTCATCCACGGTTTCGACCTGGCTTCGCGCTATCGCGACGACGCCGAATATTACCTTTGTGGTTGGCAGTTTTTCCAGTAGGGATAAATCGTTATGCCGATGCGCATCTTCAAAAGAAACTGCATCGATGCTGGAGGCTTCTATCGCATTGGCAATCGCTAAATAGGAATTCGGATCTGCTTTAGGATAGTCCTCGCGATCCAGTTTGTCCGGATAACCACAGCACATATGTACGGTTCTTTGCACATGATCGGGACAGCCATGAAATGCTCTTTCCAGGTTATCAAAACCATAGTCCAGCGCAGCTTCGGGTTTACGTGCAAATAACGGTTCATCAATTTGAATATGCTGGCAACCAGCTTCTGCCAGGGCCAGTACTTCAGCATTAAGCGCCTCGGCAATATCGCGTCCGAGCTTACTTGGGTCATTGTAATAAGCGTCACTATTGGTATCGGATATTGTCATCGGCCCGGGCATGGTAATTTTGACCGGCCGCTCGCTACAGGACTGTGCGCGTTGCCAGTCCTTGACCAGAAACAGATCCCTGACCGACACCGGACCGACGATAGTCGGCAGTTTTGCCTCGTAGGTTCCACCGCGTACCGCTTTGCTGGTTAAGTGGGCGAAATCGAATCCGAGCAGGTGCCGACAGTGATAGTGAATATAATTTTCGCGCGGAATTTCGCCGTCGGTTGGTATATCGATACCACATGAAATTTGATCGCTAATCGCCTCGGCGACGCCTTTACCGATGATAGCTTCAGCGTCCGGACCCAGATCTGCCATTGCCGCCTCCCACAATGCGGTGGGATCCGTGGTATCGGGGCCAGCAGGCTGATTAAACCAGTCGGGTAATTTAACGTAATCGGGTTTGGGGTAAGCGCCGATGCAGGTGGTCTTAATAGTCATGATTAAACCCTGGAAGTTGAGGAGGGGTAGCATCAAAGTGGTGCTAAATTATAGTTTTATGTTTGCATGATATCACTATTTTAACCCACTATAAGCTTCCCAGGATGATATCCCTGTGGTCTAGTTGGGCTCTATACTTGCATTTTTGATATTGATACCATGTTCGTAGACGGTTCATGGCTTTTAGCAGCTAACCGCATTGATAAAAGACACTCACAATCAGAATTCATTTACAGGAATCTCAGATGAGCAACAAACCCGAATCGTACAAGCCTATTTCCGGCAGTGATCTGCCTCGTTTTGCAGGTATTGCCACCTTTATGCGTCTGCCCTATGTCGCACCCAGCGACGCGGATGAAGTCGATATCGGCTTGATCGGTGTGCCCTGGGACGGAGGTACGACCAATCGCGCCGGTGCGCGTCACGGTCCAAGACAGATTCGAGACCTGTCGACCATGGCGCGCAACGTACACCACGCCACAGGGATTAAACCTTTTCACCTTTGTAACTGCGCCGACCTTGGCGACTCGCCGGTAAACCCGGTCGATATCGATGATACACTTGGACGGGTCGAACAATTTTATTCGACTATTGTCGACCAGGGAATCCTGCCGCTCACAGCCGGCGGAGATCATCTGATCACATTGCCGGTAATGCGCGCCGTGTGCCGAGGTGAGCCCATGGGAATGGTGCATTTCGATGCCCATACCGATACCCTGGATCGTTATTTTGGCGAATCAAAATATACCCATGGCACGCCGTTTCGGCGCGCTATCGAAGAAGGCCTGCTGGATCCCAAACGTACCGTACAAATTGGTATCCGTGGCGCACTTTACAGCGATACCGACAAGGAGTGGGGGCTTGCCCAGGGCATCCGCGTTATTGAGATCGAGGAATACAACGATATGGGTGTCGAAGCGGTCATCGCCGAAGCACGGCGCGTGGTTGGTGACGGCAAGACTTACATAAGCTTCGACGTCGATGCGCTCGACCCGGTGTATGCACCCGGTACCGGCACCCCGGAAATCGGCGGTATTACAACTTATGACGCGCTTAAAATGATTCGTGGATTGCGTGGCCTGGACCTGGTCGGTGGAGACGTGGTCGAAGTCTCGCCACCGTTTGACATGTCGGGAAACACCGCACTGGTAGCGGTCACTGTGATGTTTGAAATCCTGTGTTTACTGGCCGAACAGGTTTCAAAAAAACGAGGTTAGTCGTAGATTAACGGCTAAACCAATGAAAACATTTAG
>JBGUEB010000114.1:0-10319 GCA_041821565.1 Gammaproteobacteria bacterium
ATTTTGCAGCACGCTAAAATGCGTGGTGCCCGAATCGAACCAGACATCTAGTGTGTCGGTAACCTTGAAGTATTGCTCTGCTTCTTCGCCGAGCAAATCTTGCGCGGTCATTGAAAACCAGGCCTGAATGCCTTCAGTTTCTATACGCCTGGCGACCTGTTCTATCAGATTGGCGGTATCAGGGTGCAACTCTCCCGATTCCCTGTTGACGAAAATAGTAATCGGCACTCCCCAGAAACGCTGGCGCGAGATACACCAGTCCGGTCGGTTTTCGATCATGCTCTCGATGCGGGCCTGTCCCCAGGATGGTAGCCATTCTACCTTCTTAATTTCTGCCATCGCGCGCTCGCGCAGACCCGCGCCGTCCATGCTGATGAACCATTGGGGTGTTGCACGAAAAATAATTGGCGTTTTGTGGCGCCAGCAATGCGGATAACTATGCAGGAATTTCTCTTCGTGTTGTAGATTTCCCGCTTGCTTTAATACCTCGATCACATGCGCGTTGGCATTGAATACGTGTTCACCGGCGAAGAACTCGGTGCTCTCGAGGAAACAACCATTGTCGGCAACCGGGTTATAGATTTCGAGACCGTATTTTTTTCCGAGTATAAAGTCGTCCTGACCGTGGCCCGGTGCGGTATGAACGGCACCCGTACCTGCTTCGAGGGTAACGTGATCACCCAGTACCAGCAGTGATTCGCGCGCGTAAAACGGATGGCGTAATAGATGATTTTCGAGCAATTCACCCCTGCCATAGGCGATTACCTGGTAGTCGTCGATAGCGTAGCGTGCCATCGCGTCTTTCATTAAATCCTCTGCCAGGAATAGCCTTTCCTTGCCGTTTTTAGTGTCAATTTGGACTACCACGTATTCGAAGTTCGGATTCAGAGCAACCGCCAGGTTTGCCGGCAGGGTCCAGGGTGTCGTGGTCCAGATTAGTACAGACAACGGGCCTTCACCGGGGTGTCCGGGCGCGATATGTAAAGCGTTGATGAATGTCTCTTCGTCGACTACCGGAAACTTGACGTCGATCGCCGGCGAGGTTTTATCCTTGTAGTCGACTTCGGCTTCGGCCAGGGCAGAGCCGCAGTCGGTACACCAGTGCACCGGCTTGTCGCCCCGTTCCAGGTGACCGTTGGCAATAATCTGTCCGAGTGAACGCACGATATTAGCCTCGGTGTCGTACTTCATGGTCAGATAAGGGTCATCCCAATCACCGAGCACGCCGAGACGAATGAAATCAGTTTTTTGATTTTCGATCTGCTTGTGCGCATAGTTCCGACAGGCCTGGCGAAATTCGTCGGCATCGACCTTAACCCCGGCCTTACCAATTTTTTTCTCGACCTGGTGTTCAATCGGCAGGCCGTGGCAGTCCCAGCCCGGCACATAAGGAGCATCCTCGCCATTCAGGGTGCGTGATTTGACGATCATATCCTTTAAAATCTTGTTAACCGCGTGGCCTATATGGATATCGCCGTTCGCATAAGGAGGTCCATCGTGGAGTACGTAGCGTTTCCTGCCATCGCGAGCAGCACGAATTTTCCCATAGAGATTTTGATCTTGCCATTTTTGCAGGCGTTCGGGTTCGCGATTGGCGAGATTGCCACGCATCGGAAACCCGGTATCAGGGAGGTTTAATGTAGATTTGTAGTCGGTCACGTGGGTTTCAGTTGCCTGTCTATTTCAATTGTTCAAAGTATCGCCTGGCTTTAACGGTGTCCTGTTCGATATGGAAGCCTAACTCTTCAAGCGATTCAAATTTTTCCTCATCGCGTATCTTGTGTAAAAACTCAACATCGACGCAGTAACCATAAACATCCTGATCGAAATCAAGAATGAAGACTTCGAGGATGGTGTCAACGCCATCTACCGTGGGGCGCGTGCCTATACTGGCTACGCCCGGTAGCACGCGATTATCTATACCTTTCACCGATACCGCAAATATTCCTTTAACAATCAGGGTATTATCACCCATTTTTATATTAATAGTCGGAAATCCGAGTTCACGCCCCAGTTTTTTGCCATGTGCGATCTTACCGGACAATGTATATGGTCGCCCAAGCAGCTTCGCTGCCTGCTCGAAATCATCACTTTGAATAGCCTCACGGATTCTTGTGCTACTGACACGGGTCTCATCGATTAGTAATGTATCGGTGTTTTCGACGATAAACCCGTATTTTTCACCGCATTCTTGCAAGAACTGGAAATCGCCGCTGCGATTTTTGCCAAAACGGAAATCGTCACCGATCACGAGGTGTCGAGTATTAAGGCGATCGATTAAAATTTGTTTCACAAAATCCTCGGCATAGAGATCTGCCAGGGCACGATCAAATTTCAGACACAATAGATAGTCAATTTGTTTCGACTTGAGATAGTCGAGTTTTTCACGAAATCGCGCCAGCCGTTTCGGCGCCTGCTCCGGGGCAAAAAACTCAATCGGCTGCGGTTCAAAAATAATCACGGTGCTGGGCAATTGATATTCGGTAGCGACCGTTTTTAGCTGGTCCAGAACCTGTTGGTGTCCCAGGTGAATGCCATCAAAATTGCCGATGGTGACTACGCTGGCCGAGAGCGGGCGGTTCAGATTGTGTAGTCCACGAATGAGTTGCATAGCGAGGGTCGGTTTTAGATAGCGAAATGAGCGCGGCGAAAACCCATTATCCAAAGCATCAGGGCATAACACAAGATTGCCGGCACTATCAGGATTGATAATTGATAGACACGCTCAAACCATCTCCACTGGGACCACAGTTCAATATCCGGTGATAACATCAGAATAACCAGTGACATGGCGCAACAGGCGAGCAGAATCCTGAGCAAAGGCAGGCTTAAATCGCCAAATCTTTCGATGATTTCATCCTTATGCAAGGTTAAAGCCAGCATGATTGCATTGAAGTAGGCGGAGGCCGTGGTTGCCAGCGCGAGACCCACATGCGGTGCAACAAAATCGGAATCTAGCATCGACACCACGAAAACGACGTTGAGCAACATATTCAGGAACATTGCTTTTATGCCGATACGTACAGGGGTCCTGGTGTCTTGCCTTGCATAAAAACCACTGGCAAGAATCTTGATCAATATGAAAGCCGGCAGTCCGAGGCTGTAGGCCATTAAACTATAGGCTGCCATCATCGAGTCATGGTCTGCGAATGCGCCATACTGGAACAGCGTGGCAAGAATGGGTTGGGACAACAGGTACAGGCCGATTGCCGCAGGTATCGCAATCAACAGGGCGAGTTTTACTGCCCACTGCAAGGTTCGACTGAAGTGGGTAGCGCCTTCTTTATAGTGTGCTTCGGAAAGGTTGGGTAAAACCACGGTTGCCAGGGCAATGCCGAATACGCCGAGCGGAAACTCGAGTAATCGATCCGAGTAGTACAGCCATGCGACACTACCGGAAACCAGGAACGAGGCGATGAAGGTATCGAATAACAGGTTAATCTGGGCCACCGAAGAGCCGAACAGAGCCGGGATCATTAGTTTAATAATCTTTTGTACGCCTTCATGGCGCCAGCCCCAGGCCGGTTTCGGTAATAGTCCTTCACGATACAAAAACGGTAGCTGGAAAAGCAGTTGCAGGACGCCCGCGAGCAATACCCCCCAGGCCAGTGCCGTGATTGGAACATCCAGTAGCGGACTTAGCCAGATGGCGCAGGCGATCATGCTCAAGTTTAAAAGAACCGGTGTAAATGCCGGGACAGCAAAATGCTTCCAGGTATTCAAAATACCACCGGCCATGGCAGTTAGCGAAATTAACAGGATGTAGGGAAAGGTGATACGTAGCATCTCTGCAGTCAGATCAAATTTTTCCGGCTGATCGATAAATCCAGCGGCGAATACACTGATTAACAGGGGCGAGGCAAGGACACCAGCCAGGCTCAGGATCAATAATATAAACCCCAGTGTGCCGGCTACACGATTGATTAAATCACGCGTCTGGGCTTCGCTAAATGCATTGCGGTACTCGGTAAGTACCGGTACAAAAGCGAGTGAAAATGCACCCTCGGCAAACAATCGCCGTAGAAAATTGGGAATTTTGAAGGCAACAAAAAATGCATCGGCAGCATCACCCGCGGAAAAAAACCGTGCAATGACGATATCGCGAGCCAGACCAAGAATACGCGACAGCAGGGTCATTGATCCGACCGATAGGGTTGATTTGATTAAAGTGGCCACGGCTGCGTAGGTAGTTAGCCCGTATGTTGCATGAAGGGAACGAAGATCAGGGGAAATATGGCAAACAAGGTTGATCGATCGCCCGCCGATGCATAGCAATAGCTATGGATCAAGGGGGATCGATCAAGATTGGCAGCCATATTTTTCCTGAATTCGTTCAGGTATAAACTGTAAATTTTAATCATATCAACATTCTGAGGTAAATTATTGAACGATAGGTATTTTCATCAAGATGGGTGCCGCCTTCGTGCAATATACGGGTTAGCTCTAAAAGCGCAGGATTTTAGCATTTAAACCGTTTGCTTATCAGCTATTTCGGGTTGACATGGCCCCGCTCAGTAAAGATAATGCGCGCCTGATTTTCAAAGCCTTATTCAGGAGAAACCCTTGGCTAATTCACCTTCTGCAAAAAAACGTGCTCATCAGGCCGAACAACGCCGTCAGCGCAATGCTGGTAGCCGTTCGATGATGCGTACCTACCTCAAGGCGACTGTTGCCGCGATCGCATCCGCTGACAAGGCTGCGGCTGAAGCTGCCTACAAGAAGGTGGTACCAATCCTGGATAGCTCAGCCAGCAGTGGTTTGATTAGCAGGAACAAGGCCGCTCGCCACAAGAGCCGCATGAATGCGCAAATTAAAGCATTGTAGAAAGCTGCCAAATAAGATTTGAAAAAAGGCTGGTTGATCCGGCCTTTTTTGTGTCTGTAAGTTAATTGTCCGGTTCAGCCTGTATTCAGATAGTCTGTACTAAAGTGCGTTCATCGTTCAAAACATCAGGAGATAACGATGAACAGGCAACACACCAACAAGTTCAGTATTTCACTGCTATCAGCTCTGTTATTAATGGGATTGGTGGCCAATCCGGCGCACGCCGATCACGCCGAACAGACCGATCACACAGATAACACAGATAACACAGATAACACTGATAACGCCAATAACGTAATAGTGCCCCTGGCTGTAGGGGTAGTAATAGGATCGATGCTTTATCACGGGCATGGGCATCACTATCAATACTCGAAACAACGCTACGGTCATTATTCCGGTCATTACCGACATGGCTACAGCCGCCGTGGATACGGCCGCCATGGAGATGGCCACAGCCGTCACGGATACAGGTCGCATAGCTCTAGCTATGGTGGTCACAGCCGCAGGTCGAGACAGGGTGGTTACAAACATCAATCAAAACCCAGGCACTAGCATCAGGAAGTCGTGGCGATGCAAATCAAAACAGGGTTTTTAGTGGCAGGTCTGTTGTACGGATCCATGATGTCGAGTTATGCGCAGGACGACGCCCAGGCTTCACGTTCGGCAGGCAAACTGGCAGTGGATGACAGTATCGAATTGATGTCTGTTGTACGGCTTCTGCAACCGGTGTTGAACGCCGCCCCCGATAGTGCTCAAACCCGTGATCTGAATTCACCTCAGGGTCTCATGAACCGTACAGGTATCGCTAATCGCTATGATCAACGGTTCTCGGTGTCCGACGCCGACGTTTACCTGATGTCTGATCTAGATGGTGATGGTTTTCACCACGCTCTCAACGTGTTTTTTGATGTGGATGTCAGTTACGACAACGCGACTGTCTATACCAGGTTGTACCTGAGCCACAATGGTGGGCCCTGGCGTTACTTCTATACAACCGATTTGTTCGAGATTTACACCGATGACTACGAGGACGCCTACGAGGTAGCCACCGAATTACTGGAGGATTATGTGCCGGGGTACTACGATATTTTAATCGAGGTGTTTAGTCTCGATCATGCCGATATGGTCGCCAGCCAGATACTCGACCACTTTTACCTTGGCCGGGATGTGCCGCTGGAGGACCTCAGCCGGGATCGCAGCGAAGAATACTATTACGAAGAAGAGTACTTTTATTCCGAAGGTGGGGGCGGCAGTTTTTCATTGTATTACTTACTACTAATTTTACTGGTGGTGATCGCAGCCAGGGGCGCTAGTTCTGTAGCCCCCGAGCAATAACAAGAAGAAGAAAAAGCGCCCCTGCGCTGCGATCTTTTTTTAATCATGGATAATACCCTTCATCTCAATTGGCGTGTCTCTCCGAGTTAACGGAACAGCTGTGATGCCGGTTGGCGGTTAACGCTTCATTGATAATCCAGTCTTTAACCTGTTGTTTGGTCGGTTACAGGGTTGGTAGCGCTTGTTATACTGACGCGATGTTATGCCGGAGAATCCACCTGTGAGCAAGCAGTATAATGCAGAATCCCGCAGCAGTACCAGTCGTCGCAGGGGCGCACGTGGGAAAAAACGCGAACGAAAAACTGTGGTCGCCCCAGCTTATGTGAAAAGGCAGATTCCATTTTACGAGTTTCTCGGTGAAGAAGGCCTGGTCAAGCTCGAGGAGCAGGCCGAGTGGCTGATTCAGGAAGTCGGCCTCGAGTTTCGTGATGATCCCAGGGCGTTGGAAATCTGGAAACAGGCAGGTGCCGATGTCAAGGGCACACGTGTCCGCCTCGACAAAGGCATGGCGCGAGAACTGTGCAAAACAGCACCGTCTGAGTTCACCCAGTACGCGCGTAATCCGGCAAAAAATGTACATATTGGCGGCACATCACAGGTATTTGCCCCGGTTTATGGTTCTCCTTTTGTGCGGGATCTCGATGGGGGGCGTCGTTATGGTGCCTATGCAGATTTTGAGAAGCTGGTAAAAATCGTCCATCAGTTACCCAGTTTGCATCATTCCGGGCTGGTCATAGTAGAGCCCTGTGATTTGCCCGTATCCAAACGCCATCTCGATATGGTTTACGCACACATGAAATTTGGCGACAAGCCACACCTGGGAGCGATTACCGAAAAGTCACGCGCACAGGACTCAGTCGATATGGCGAGAATTCTACACGGTGCTGAATTCATGGAAGAGCACTGCGTGATCATGGGTAATGTCAACACCAATTCTCCATTGCTTGTCGATCGCGTTGTCACCGAGGCAGCGCAGGTATACTGTGGTGCGAATCAGGGCCTCGTTGTCGTACCCTTTATTCTGGGTGGTGCGATGGGGCCGGTAACAACCGCGGCGTCAATTGCGCAGGCATTTGCCGAGGCGATGATGGTCGGTGCATTTACCCAGCTCGTGCGGCCCGGCGCTCCTTTCATTCTTGGTAATTTCCTGTCTTCGATGAGCCTGCGAACTGGTGCGCCGACCTTCGGTATGCCGGAACCGGTAATGTCCAACCTGGTGATCGGTCAACTGGCGCGACGCCTCGGCGTTCCGTTGCGTTGTGGTGGCTCACTCACCGCGTCGAAGCTACCGGATGCGCAGGCTGCGTTTGAGAGCGCCGATTCGATGCTGTCAACGGTACTCGGCGGTGCCAATTTTATCTTACATGCTGCCGGTTGGCTCGAAGGCGGCCTTTGTACCGGTTATGAAAAACTGGTGATCGATGCCGACCGTCTCGGTGCTTACCAGGTCATGTTGGCAGGCCTGCCAATGGATGAAAATGCGCTTGCGCGTGATGCGTATTCTGAAGTTGAGCCCGCCGGTCATTTCCTTGGTTGCTCGCATACCATGGCTAACTATGAAACAGCCTATTACGAGGCCCTGCTTTCCGACAGTAACAATGTCGAGCAGTGGGAAGAAGAGGGTTCGAAAGATACCGCGCGCAGAGCTTACGATCGCTGGAACCTGTTGTTGAAGGAATATGAAGCACCACCGCTGGATGTGGCCAAAGATGAAGAATTGCAGGAATACATGGCGAAGCGTAAGTTGGAGATTCCGGATGCCTGGTATTAAATACCCTCTCCCTCTGGGCGCACCCGAGGGCATAGCAAGGGCAGAGGTGAGGGAGACCTGGATTTAGCAACAATTATGATTTGAGGATTTGATTTTGGAAACACACGCGAAAGTAGTCATTATTGGTGGTGGGGTAGTGGGTTGTTCTATTCTTTTTCATCTCGCCAAGTTTGGTTGGAAGGATACTGTATTGCTGGAGCGGAACGAATTGACCTCAGGTTCGTCCTGGCATGCGGCTGGGCAGATTCATACCATATCATCGGACCCAAATATCTCGCGATTACAGGGCTATACGATTAATTTGTACAAAGAAATTGAAGAGGTTTCCGGGCATTCGGTCGGAATGCATAGCACCGGCGGCTTTTATCTTGCGTCAAATAATGACTGGTACGACTATCTCAAAAGAGAACGATCCAAAGCCCGCTATATGGGGCTTGATCAGGAATTTATTTCGCTCGAAGAAGTGGCGAGACTGCATCCCCTGATCGACCCGAAACGTTATATTGCAGCCTTATGGGATCCACTCGATGGTGATATCGATCCTTCCGGCGTGACCTATGCTTATGCCAAGGCAGCAAAGGTTCATGGTGCCAGCTACCATACCCATACACCGGTAATTGAGACTAATCAGCGGCCCGATGGCAGTTGGGATGTGGTCAGCGAGAAAGGCACGATCAATGCCGAACACATTGTCAACGCCGGTGGTCTGTGGGCGCGTGAAGTAGGTCTTTTATCAGGCTTGCATTTACCGGTACAGCCAATGGAGCATCACTACCTGATAACTGAAGCGATCCCCGAGATTGAGGCCCGCGAGGAACGTCTGCCGGCTGGTATCGATTATGAAGGCAATATGTATTTTCGCCAGGAGGGCAAGGGTATGTTGCTCGGCACTTACGAACCGATAGCAACACCCTGGTCGGTAAAAGGCACACCGCAAACTTTCGGTCATGAGTTACTGGAACCCCAGCTCGATCATATTGCTGAACGCCTGGAACTGGGCTTCGAGCGTATTCCTGCGCTTGAGAGAGCCGGTATCAAGGATATTATTAACGGTCCTTTTACCTTTGGTCCCGATGGTAACCCGATGATTGGGCCGGTGCCCGGTATGCGTAACTACTGGACCGCGGTTGGTGTCATGGCAGGGTTTTGCCAGGCCGGTGGTGTTGGGCTGTGCCTGGCCGAATGGATGATCGACGGTGAACCATCGATCGATGTCTGGGCGATGGATATTGCCCGTTTTGGTGATTATGCCTCACCCGACTATGGCACCATCAAGTCAACCGAAAACTATGAACGGCGTTTTATTCTTACCTTTCCAAATGAAACCCTGCCAGCTGGGCGGTGCCAGAAAACCACTTCGCTATACGATCGATTGAGTGCCAAAGGAGCAGTCTGGGGTGATGCTTTTGGGCTTGAGAGCGTACTCTGGTTCGCAAATGATCTGGCAGACGCGCACGAGGAACCTACCTTCCGACGCTCGCGTGCACATGCATATGTTGCTGCGGAAGTTAAAGCAGTTCGTGAAAATGTAGGCGCTATTGAAATTGCGAATTTTGCCAAGCATCGATTTAAGGGTGCGGGTGCGCGAGCGTTTCTTGAGCATGTAATGGCGGGCAGAATTCCCGCACCTGGGCGTATTTCCCTGACGCCGATGTTGACACCAAAAGGCAAACTTTACGGGGACTTGACGGTTGCCTGTCTGGATGAGCAGGATTTCCTCGTACTGGGTTCCGGGGTTGCACAGGAAATGCACCGACGCTGGTTCGAGAAATACCTGGCTGACTTTGATGTGAGTTATCGTAACCAGTCTGGTGAATGGCACGGCATGGCTATTTCAGGGCCGAAGGCGCGTGAATTACTAGCCCGTATTTGCCGCGATGACGTTACCGCAGAAGCTTTCAGGTTCCGCGATGTGCGTCGTACATATGTCGCTGGAGTGCCGGCGATACTCAACCGACTATCCTTCTCCGGTGAGCTTGGATACGAGATCTACGTAGCCCCCGAATATCAATTGAGGCTTTACGAGTCAATAATCGAGCAGGGCGAAGACCTCGGACTTAAGCTCTATGGTGCGAGGGCGTTAATGAGTTTGCGACTGGAAAAAAACTGGGGTGCATGGACGCTTGATTTTCGCCCCGACTTTACTGCTGCCGAATCAGGACTGGACGCTTTTATCAACTGGGATAAGGACTTTATTGGTAAACAGGCGGCACTCGAGGAACGCGAACGCGGGCCGGCCAAGCGTCTGGTGGCAATGATTGTCGATACTGCCGATATCGATGTATGCAATGATGAGGCGATTTTAAAGGATGGCGACTGCGTTGGTTATGTCACCTCAGGCGGTTTTGCGCACCACGTCGGTAAATCGATGGCGTTGGCTTATGTTCCG
>JBGUEB010000115.1:0-10192 GCA_041821565.1 Gammaproteobacteria bacterium
GTCGCCCAGCTTTTTACTTTCGCCATCCAGATCAATCAGCGGAATTTCTTTTAGCGAAACCGCTAGTTGCGGCTGCGAGGGTTCTGGTGCGGCCGACTGAATCTCGGAGAAGGTTCGCGCCGGGGCCCAAATTTGAAACAGAACTACGCCAGTAACCAGCGATACCAGGCTCACGAGAACCACCGCCAGGGTTTTTCGGGTCATCATTCTACTGGAAAGTTTTGATCACGTGTGCGGCGAATTCTTCGCCGGACATTTCACCTACCACGCGTCTATGACGCATTTCCTCGCCCTGGGCGTCGAAAAATAAAATTGCCGGCGGGCCATATATCCCCAGAGATTTCATCAGCTGAGTGTCTATTGCATCGTTATCGGTGACGTCGGTTTGCAGGCTGATTACCTGATCCAGGGCCTGGATTACACCGGGGTGGGTGAATGCGTATTTTTCCATTTCCTTGCAGGAAATACACCAGTCGGCATAGAAATCGAGCATGCTTGGCATATTTTGTTCAACCGAGTTTGCGAGCGCCAGTTGCAGTCCCCGCTCGCCCTTGACTGGACGAAAAATAACTCTACTTTCCTGACCGTCCGTATTTGAACCATTTGTCACACTGCTAACAATGCCTTTCAAGGGCTGTACCAGGTCCTTGCTGCCCGCTGCAGCGCCGATCAGGTAAGCCGCGCCGTAGATTAGTAATATTATTCCCAGTGCCTTGTTTAGTTTTTTCCAGCCAGAGGCGTTTTCAGGCAACGATTCGAGTGCGCCCATATAAATTGATGAGGCAATGACGAGGGCGGCTATGAGTAACATCGTAATATCAGTTGGCAGGAATCTTTCCAGCAGCCAAATCGCGACAGCGAGTAAAACCACGCCGAATATCACCTTGACCCTGTCCATCCAGAGGCCGGCACGTGGTAATAATTTGCCTGCCGAGGTTCCAATCAGTAAAAGTGGTACGCCCATTCCCAGGCCTAGTGCAAACAGGGCAAGTCCGCCGAGTTGCCAGTCCTGGGTTTGGGAGATGAAAATCAATGCTCCGACCAGGGGTGCGGTGATACAGGGGCCAACGATGATGGCTGAGAACAGGCCCATCAAACCGACGCCAATGAGTGTGCCGCCTTGCTGATTATTACTAATAGCGCTGAGCCGGCTCTGGATCGAATTTGGCATCTGAATGTCATAAAAACCAAACATGGAAAGCGCAAGCAGTACAAACACCAGGGCAAATATACTGAGGATTACCGGGTCCTGAAACCAGATTTGAATATTGAATTCGGCACCATAGTAACCGACGATGGCGCCGACGATGGCGTAGGTAGTAGCCATCGAAAGGACGTACACCAGCGACAGGATAAAGGCTTTTCGGGTAGTAATTGAATCACCCTGACCGGCAATAATGCTGGACAGAATTGGAATCATTGGAAATACACAGGGTGTGAAAGTAAGGCCTATTCCTGCCAGAAAAAACAGGGAAACGACGATTAAAAGACTTTCGTTTTGCAATAAATTCGCAAATTGATCCTGTTCTGAAATCGGCAACTCCTCGGACACACGCGGTGAAGTTTGAACAGTTGACGAACCAGTACTGATATTAACCGCAGAACTCGTTTGCACATCACTGATATCGATCATTCCAGTCGCTTTGTTTATTAGCAGATATTTGGTGATCGGTGGATAACAGATCAGGTCTTCGACGCAGCCCTGGTACTGGTATACGAGGGTATACCGGTTGCTGGCATTCGCATCCGAAATAACAGGAATGGTAATATTTACCTGATCGTGGTAAACCTGCATGCGGCCAAAAAACTCATCGTCTTTGGTATCGCCCTCCGGCAGAGTAACGGTGCCTGTCGAATGTCCGCTACCGTCCACCAGGGTAAACTTGAATTTGTCTTTATAAAGATAGGTATTCGGATAAATCAGGATATCGGTTTGAACATTCCCATTCTGGTCCAGACTCGCTGACAGCATAAAGGCCTTGTCGGGATGTGGTATTTCATTGTCTTGCGCTAAACCGATGCTCTCGCCGAGAGATTGCAGTATGTCCAGAGAATTACTGTTGGAGGGCGGGGAATCCAGCTGATTCGAGCTTTGTAAATTGGAATCGCCTGTAATGTCCGAGATTAGCGCCTGTAAAGCATTAACACTTTGTGCATCATTATTGTTGCTGGAAGCGGTATTTGTTCGATAAGCGGTTGGCAAAATACGGGCATTGGAACCTGTGTTAAGGCTTAACTGTTGCTGCAGGGGCGGGTAGCAGACCCCGATGTCGGCGCAGCCCTGACCCGTGGTTTTAACCTTGAGATCCAACGCCCCTGCTTTATCGAACAAAATCGGCAGGATAATTTTTAGTTTTCCCCGATACACTTCCATATCGCCAAAAAACTCGTCGTTCTTGATTTTCCCCCTGGGCATGATGGGCGTATCAAAACGCGCACCAGATGACTCGATCTCAAACTCAAACCGTTTGCGATACATGTAGTAACCCGGAGCGATATCGTATTCTGCGACCAGGTTTTTACCATCCATGCTGGCTTCCAGGCTGAAAGCCTGTTCTGGTGGGAGTAACTCGTCGCCCTGCGCGGATAGTGACGTTGTAGCGGGCAAAAGCAGGCATACCAGCAAACACCAACGCGAAACCTGTTTCAGTAATTCAATCTTGTGTGTGGTCACTTTTAATAGCATTTAATCTTCGATTCCAGTGCCGCATTACGTTTTATACAGTTAGTAGAGTATATCTGCGGTAAAACGTTTACTTATAGTAACCAGTTTTTCCTGACCAGGCTTATCGCACAAAATTATAGTGCATTTATCGGCCAGGCATTGAAACAGTGATATGCTACTCATATATAGGCAGTATTGCTGTATTACCAGAGAGATAGTCAGGTTTAACGATAAGCCATTGCAAGCCTGGCATTAGAATCACCCGGGTATAAAGCGGCGCAAAGTGTAACTACAGGGTAACTATGTTTCCAGTCATCACCGTAATTTTTTTGGTCGTGCCGATAGTTGAAATCTACCTGCTGATACAGGTCGGACAGGTTATTGGCGCCCTCTGGACAGTATTTCTGGTTGTGTTAACGGCGGTGGTCGGTGTCTGGCTACTGAAAATTCAGGGCATGTCAACGCTGATGCGAGCGCAGGAAAAAATGCAGACTGGACAAATGCCTGCCCAGGAAATGCTCGAAGGAATGGGCTTGTTGCTGGCGGGCGCCTTTTTACTCACCCCGGGATTTTTTACCGATACGGTGGGATTTTTATTGTTGCTTCCACCGACCAGGGCCTGGCTGGTGAGTAAGCTGGTCGCTCATTTGATGCAATCGGGTCGATTTGTTGGACAGACTGGCGTTGATGGTTACGAATTCGATTCGAGATCCCACCAGAAAAGCACTGAATCAGATATTATTGAAGGCGTAAATTATAAGCGCGAAGACTAATCCGGCTTCCAAAATACCACTTTCTGTCATCTGCTCGATATCAATAGGGCCTGCCCCCTCCCGGTTTCAACGATAAAATCTTGTTTAAGTGCTTGAAAGACCAATTTTCCACCCTATATAGCTTGACTAGCAGAAGTTGCTGAATATGATTAGCACTCACTTGATGTGAGTGCTAACTCGCAACTAACGTTAATGGTCATCCGCGAGGGTGGCAGAAAACTTTAAACCAAAACAAACTGGAGAATAGCAATAATGAATATTCGTCCCTTGCATGACCGTGTGGTCGTCAGGCGTAAGGAAGAAGAAACTACCTCAGCCGGTGGTATCGTGATTCCTGATTCAGCAACCGAAAAGCCAAGTACTGGCGAAATTATCGCCGCCGGCAACGGCAAAGTCACCGAATCGGGTGAAGTGAGAGCGCTAGATGTCAAGGTCGGTGACACAGTTTACTTTGGCAAGTACTCCGGTACAGAAATCAAGGTAGATGGCGAAGAACTACTAATCATGTGCGAAGATGACATCATCGCGGTTGTTGAATAAATCATAGTTTAAGAGGTTAAATTTCAATGAGTGCAAAAGAAGTAAAATTTGGTGATGATGCGCGTGCGCGCATGATCAATGGCGTTAACATATTGGCTAACGCGGTTAAAATCACGCTGGGTCCCAAGGGCCGCAACGTGGTCCTGGACAAGAGCTTTGGCGCGCCAACCGTAACTAAAGACGGTGTCTCGGTTGCGAAAGAAATCGAACTCGAAGACAAGTTCGAGAACATGGGTGCGCAAATGGTTAAAGAAGTTGCTTCGCATACTTCTGATGTTGCCGGTGACGGTACCACCACTGCGACTGTGCTGGCACAGGCAATTGTGCGTGAAGGCATGAAGGCCGTCGCGGCGGGTATGAACCCCATGGATCTCAAGCGCGGTATCGATAAAGCTGTCGCTGCTGCGGTTATAACCCTGCATGACGCTTCGACGCCCTGCGCGGATAGCAAGGCTATCGCCCAGGTAGGCACAATTTCTGCTAACACCGACGAGAGCGTTGGTAACATCATTGCCGAGGCGATGGATAAAGTAGGTAAAGAAGGTGTTATCACTGTAGAAGAAGGTTCATCTTTCGATAATGAACTGGAAGTAGTCGAAGGTATGCAGTTCGACCGCGGTTACCTTTCTCCTTACTTCGTCAACGAGCAGTCAACCATGTCTGCCGAGCTCGAAGAGCCAATGATTTTGTTGTTCGACAAGAAAATCTCCAACATCCGTGAATTGTTGCCGATTCTTGAAGGCGTGGCGAAAGCAAGCAAGCCATTGCTGATAGTCGCTGAAGACATCGAAGGCGAAGCCCTGGCAACACTGGTAGTAAACAGCATGCGCGGGATTGTGAAGGTTTGCGCGGTTAAGGCACCTGGTTTCGGTGATCGCCGTAAAGCCATGCTGCAGGACATCGCAGTACTCACCGGTGGTCAGGTCATCTCTGAAGAAGTGGGCCTGAGCCTGGAAAAAACTACCCTGGAAGACCTCGGTTCTGCCAAGAAAGTATCGATTACCAAGGAAAACACCACGATTATTGATGGTGCCGGTTCGACTGATGATATTCAGGGTCGCATCACCCAAATCAAGGCGCAGATGGCCGAGTCGACTTCAGATTACGATACCGAGAAGATGCAGGAACGCCTGGCGAAAATCGCCGGTGGCGTTGCCGTGATCAAGGTTGGTGCCGCAACTGAAATTGAAATGAAAGAAAAGAAAGCCCGCGTAGAAGATGCACTGCATTCTACCCGCGCCGCGGTTGAAGAAGGTGTTGTTGCCGGTGGCGGTGTTGCATTGATTCGTGCTTGTGCCGCTATTGCGAAAATTAAAGGTGACAATCATGATCAGGATGTTGGTGTAAACATTGCGCGCCGCGCGATGGAAGAACCAATGCGCCAGATCGTCTCCAACTCCGGTGATGAAGCCTCGGTGGTAGTCAACAAGGTTAAAGGATTAAAGGGTAACAATGGCTATAATGCCGCCTCGGGTGAGTACGGCGATATGATAGCAATGGGTATTCTGGATCCAACCAAAGTGACTCGTTCCGCATTGCAAAATGCTGCTTCGGTCGCTGGCCTGTTGATCACCACAGAGGCGATGATTGCCGATGCGCCTGTCGAGAAGTCAGCTATGCCACCAATGGGTGATATGGGTGGCGGTATGGGCGGTATGGGTGGTATGGGCGGCATGATGTAAGCCGTTCAGAAACCTGAACTGTTGTACCAGAAAGCCCCGCTTCATGCGGGGCTTTTTTATGTGCGTTAGTCTAATTAGAAATAGCGTTAGAAATAGCGGCTTATTTTTTTCACGCGCCGGTTAAAAGCTTTAGTTCTGGTTGACGGGTTATGAGCGACGGGTGAGGGTAAAGTGGCTGCCAGCTGAATCGACTGATTGACGGATAAACTAGCGGCCGAAGTTCCCCAGTAGTGCCTGGACGCTGCCTCGACGCCGTAAATGCCGCGACCGAACTCAGCGACATTTAGATATAGCTCGAGAATCCTCTTCTTCGAAAGATTTCTCTCCATGCCGATGGTTAGTAACAACTCGTGCCATTTTCGCAGCGGGTTTCGGGAGGCACTGAGGAAAATATTTTTAACCGTTTGTTGAGAAATAGTACTGCCGCCATAGACGAATCGCTTTTCAGACATGTTGTATTCCATGGCGGACTTTAAGGCTTCCATGTCGATGCCCGAATGTGAGTAGAAACGAGAATCCTCGGCCACGATCAGCGCTCGAATCATGTTTTTAGATATCTTGCGGATGGATTTCTGTTGCCACTGTAACTGGGGCCAGCTTTGATTCTGGTACTGCTTATAAACATAAAGTCGGATGAAATTTGACTGCTGGATCGGGCCTTCCTTATAGAGTTCCCAGTCAGGCCATATGCCGATTAAATAACCCGTATCCATGATCATAATGATGACCAGGGTCCTGAAGCTCCAGCGCAGGAAGCGGATTGAATTTCGTTTGTTTAAAAATTCAAAAAATTGGAGTCTTATTGATCTAAACGACATGGTTTCGATTTGTTAATCTCGCAAGTATCCAAACCTTTGAGGTTATAATACCCGTTCGGTAATATCTTCTTGAGCATCGAGCAAGGCTTCTTCGTGGTTGGCAACGGCCTCGGCATAATCTTCCGCTCCGGGAGCAATAAACTCGGCTATCGGGGTACCAATTGCACCGGTAGCGATTAATTGCGACTGATCTTCGACCGCAATACCCACTCTCGAATTGATACGAATCAAGGTAAATATCAAAATCATCGCAAACACCGTTGCTATACCCCAGAAGTAAAAATCGACGCTATAGAAATCCATGAAAAAGGCAACGACAATTGGACCGGTACTCAAACCGATACCGGCAACCATCACCAGACTGCCGCTGGCGCCAACGATTTGATGGGGCTCCAGACGATCATTGGCGTAGGCGACACAGATTGAATACATCGGCATCGCCGCACCGCCCAGTAAGACGATGACCAGGTAGAAAGCAATACCATCCTTCGAGACGTAGATCGCAACAATGCTGGCAACAATTGATATGGCCGAAATTGTCATCATTACCAGGCGTCGGCTGATCCGATCCGACAGGTAGCCAATTGGCCAGAGCGTGATCAGGCTGCCAATTAAAAAACAGGCCATGAACCAGGAAATCGATTTCACATCACCTAAAACCTGGCTGGCGTAAATAGCACCAAGGCCAAATATAGTGCCGTGGGCCATGCCGGTCAGGCCATTACCGATGACCGCCAGCGGCGAAGCCCGGTAAAGCTCTATCACCGACATTTTTGATGATGCTTCAAATATCGGTGCGGGTTTGGCGGTGAGTAACATCGGGATCAAGCCAAACGATATGATGACTGATATCAAGATGAACAGATCTATCTCCTCGGGTTTTGCCAGGTTCAGCAGGAATTGACCCGAGCCCATACCGAGCGTGATGATAACCATGTAAATCGATAAAATCTTGCCCCGGGTTTCGTTGCTAGCGCGGTCATTTAACCAGCTTTCGGTCACCACGTAGAACCCTGCGAAACAAATGCCGGTGATAATCCGCATCATCATCCACATCACCGCGTTGATATAAATCCCGTGAAACAGGATGGAGATAGATGCCAATGAGGCCAGAGCTGAAAATACCCGAATATGACCAACACGCTTAACCAACATTGGCGCCAGGAATGATCCAATGAAAATACCGATGAAATATCCCGACATCATGATGCCGGTAGTGAAGGTGGAAAATCCTTCGATAGTCGCACGTAGGCCGAGTAAGGTGCCTTGCAACCCGTTCGCCAGCATCATAAATCCGATACCGAGCAGAATTGCCCAGGAAGCTGCCAGATCTTTCCACATGATTCAGTGACTCGCGTTAGGTAGATGACACAGGAACGAACTAAAAAAGTGCGCGAATTCTAATTGAGACACAATGCTGCTGCAATCGGTAAATCGATACCGGGTCAAGCCCGGCATGACGCTTTCCCGGGTCAGAAATCGTGGGATGAGTGCAACCCATCACCATAGGTTTTATGACGTTATGGGGCTTGCGTGCTTATTTTTTAATGAGTTGTACCCATCTTACGCACTGCATTGAAGTTTAGACCATATTTTGATTTTGGAAGCAGAAGCTTTTCACCTAGTTTAGAAGTGGGTAACCCAGTTGCTGGGCGCTGGATTCGAGATCAACAATACCTCGATAATCATCAATATCGACCTGCTCAAAACCCTGTAAATGAAGTTGGTCACGATATTCTCCGGCCAGTTTCAGGATAGCTTTATTAAGACCAGCCGTGACGTCATTTTTATCAACCATTGCCAGCAGGCTCTTTGGCATCACAAAAGGCAGGCCGCAGGTTCTCTCGCTAAAGCCGATGCTACGAACCCGTGCCGCCATATCGGGCCAGTTATCCACAATCAACTGATAACTGACGCAGTCAATCGCAGCGATATCAACGCGCCGCTCAGCCACATCAAAAAAGCTTTGGATGTGTGACCCGGTCTCCCGTACTGTTGAAAAATAGGATTTACCCTGGCTCAGGGGCGCGATCGCATGACGCAATAGATTCATGCCGCTATTCGAATCCGTATCGTTGATTGCGGCAACACGGTGATAACAGTCAGAAAGAGACTCGATATCGCTATCGATACCAACAATAAACTGGCTCGCGTAATACCTACCTTCACTTCCGGGTACATCAAACATGGGTACACAAACCGGGGTTAAATCATCCTGCAAACCATGCATCAACGGATAACCACAGGTATGACCGATGAACAACCGGGAATCGCGTAGTATTTCTTTTGCCGAATCAAATATCAGATTCTTTTGCACGGCGAATGATTCAAATTCACTGGCGTAGCAATCGAACAGTTTTTGCCAGGCTATACGGAGTTCATCGGTAAAGGCGTACATACCACAGGCTATAAATCGAGTGGGCTGTTTACATGGGGTGGTCGCATTGCTCATCTGTCGGCTAACTTATCCCATAGTCGGC
Source organism: Gammaproteobacteria bacterium (assembly GCA_041821565.1). Taxonomy (GTDB): domain Bacteria; phylum Pseudomonadota; class Gammaproteobacteria. The sequence continues at coordinate 8,959 of JBGUEB010000115.1, forward strand.
AGCAATTACAAGCAGCCCGATGAATCATTGACGCTGCTGGTGGTAATTAGATAGTTTGATTACTTAAGTAAACATACGTGTTTATAAAAAACAACGCTTACATAGGTAGACGTACCTTCGGGACTGAAATAATATCGATTCACCAATTAATACGGGCTGTCCAATGAGCAGAAGAAATAGTCGCCGGCGCACGCCGACACCCGACCAGGTAATCAAGCCAAAGGCGCAACAGCTATTCAATCCTTATGCACCGATTGGAGTCCTGAGTGCAGACGATCTGGATATGATCCACGATGGCTCCATGCGCATACTCGAAGAAATTGGTCTCGAAGTTCTCAACGAAGCCGCACTGGGTTTGTATGAAAACGATGGCGCCAGGGTAGACTGGGATTTGCAACGCGTTTATCTCGACCGCGAGTCGCTGATGACGCGCCTGCAGACTGTGCCATCAAGCTTTACACTCCATGCACGCAATCCTGATCGGAATCGCAGTATCGGCGGCAACGCGATTAACTTCACGACGGTAGCGAGCGCACCCAATAGCTCTGATCTCGAAGGTGGTCGGCGCACCGGTAATTTTGAAGATTATTGCAATTTCATGCGCCTGACGCAAAGCTATGATGTCATCGACTTTCTCAGCGGTTACCCGGTAGAGCCGATCGATATAGCCCCGGCTACCCGGCACCTGGATGCTAGCCTCGCGGCATTCACCCTGACCGATCGGTCTTTTAGTTGTTATTGCCTCGGTGGTGGCCGAGTCAATGACGGTATAGAAATGACTGCTATAGCGCGTGGCGTCGATCGCGAAACCCTGAAAAAAGAACCCAGCATAATTACCGTGGTAAATACCAATTCACCGTTGCGCGTCGATGGACCAATGCTGGATGGTCTAATGGAGATGGCGCAAAACGGCCAGCCAACCATTGTTACCCCGTTTACGTTGTCGGGTGCAATGTGTCCGATTACGATTGCTGGTGCGCTGGCGCAGCAAAACGCGGAAGCGCTCGGTGTTATTGCCTTGTCGCAAATTGTTAATCCCGGTGCACCTATGGCCTACGGTGGCTTTACCTCGAATGCCGATATGCGTACTGGCGCGCCAGCTTTTGGCACACCTGAATATACCCGTGCCGCGCTCGCCAGTGGCCAGTTAGCCCGCCGATACAAGATTCCATTTAGATCTTCGAATACCAACGCATCCAACTGTGTCGATGCCCAGGCGGCCTGGGAGTCACAG
>JBGUEB010000116.1:0-10133 GCA_041821565.1 Gammaproteobacteria bacterium
GATTATGACCGAGGTAGGCAAGAGCCTGCTGAAAAAGTTTCCTGGACTACGGAGGGCAGCAAGAAAAATGATTAGAGAAGCCATTGAAACCGTCACCGATGGCGCCATTTTTAACACGGGGCAATCCTGTTGTGGAATCGAACGTGTCTATGTCGACGAATCGGTATTTGACGAGTTTGTCGAGGGCGTCGTGGCATTAGCGAATAGCTACAAGCTCGGCCGTCCGGATGACCCCGACACGAATCTCGGACCGCTGGTCAAGGCCAGTGCCGCTGAATTTGTGCGTGGTCAGATCGACGAGGCTGTTGCGGCCGGAGCGAAGGCCCTGGTCAATGCGGATAAATATGAGGCTGACAAGCCAGGTACGCCTTACCTGGCTCCGCAGGTACTGGTCGGTGTCGATCACTCGATGCGGGTGATGACCGAAGAAACCTTCGGCCCGGTAATCGGCATTATGTCGGTGAGCGGTGACGAGGAAGCGATCGAGTTGATGAACGATAGCGAGTTCGGTCTCACCGCAGCGGTATTCACCCAGGATGAAAACGCCGCGATCGACATCGGTAACCAGATCGATACTGGCACCTGGTTTATGAATCGCTGCGATTATCTCGACCCTGCACTGGCATGGACCGGTGTGAAAAATTCCGGCCGTGGTTGTACGCTCTCATGCGTCGGTTTTGAACACATGACCCGACCCAAGTCTTACCATTTGAAGTCCGTCTAACAAACAAGGTTTAAAATAACATGAATGCAAACTGGAATTACCCCACGGCGATGCGTGTCGGGGCGGGTCGTATAAGTGAACTGGCCGACGTCTGCCGTGATCTGAATATGAATGCACCACTGCTGGTCACAGATCCTGGTCTTGCGGGGCTGTCGATGGTGGCCGATGCTGTCGCTAACTGCCAGCAGGCGGGACTGTCGATAGCAGTATTCAGTGATATCAAGTCAAATCCTACCGGAACCAATGTCGAAGATGGCCTCGCAGCCTATAACGCCGGCAAGCATGACGGCGTTATCGCCTTCGGCGGCGGCAGCGGTCTCGACGCCGGTAAGGCAATAGCGGTGATTGCCAATCAAAGCTGTTCGCTGTGGGACCTCGAAGACGTTGGTGATAACTGGTTGAATGCCGATGCGGGTAAAATACCGCCGATCATCGGTGTGCCGACCACGGCGGGTACTGGTTCAGAGGTGGGTCGGGCCTCGGTTATCGTCAACGAAGAAGAACACAAGAAGGCGATTATTTTTCATCCCAAAATGTTGCCTGCCTGCGTCATACTCGACCCCGAGTTGACGCTTGGCTTGCCCGCGGGTTTAACCGCGGCAACCGGTATGGATGCACTGTCGCATAACCTCGAGGCTTTTTGTTCTCCGGGCTATCACCCGATGGCTGAAGGTATCGCGATTGAAGGCATTCGCCTGATTAAAGAGTATCTGCCAACCGCGGTTACCGATGGCGGCAACATCGAGGCACGCACCCAGATGATCGTTGCCTCGACCATGGGTGCGACAGCATTCCAGCGCGGTCTCGGTGGCATGCACGCGCTCGCTCACCCACTCGGCGCCACTTACGACGCTCACCACGGCATGCTTAATGCGATCCTGATGCCTTATGTATTAAAAGCGAATCAAAGCGAAATCAATAATCGCATTGGTCGTCTGGCACGATATCTTGAGCTCGAGCCCGATTTCGATGCCTTTTTAAACTGGGTACTCTCGCTGCGCGAGCAGGTTGGCATTCCGCATGCGCTCTCGGCAATTATTCCGGAAGACAGTCGTTTATCGGAAATTGGTGAAATGGCCGTGGTTGATCCTTCTGCCGGGAGCAATCCAATCTTACATGACGCGAAAGCCTACGCCGAGATTGCCCGCAATGCGTACAACGGTAATTTGTAATATCGTTAAGCCCGGATCTTAATACTTACCATGCAAAAAAGAAGGTTTATCCAGTGCGATGTGTTTAGCCCTGTACCGACACAGGGTAATGGTCTCGCTGTAATTGTCGATGCCGAAGGTTTGTCCGACGAGCAATTCAGGCTATTTGCAGCCTGGACTAATCTTGCCGAAACCACGTTTATGTTGCCGCCAGAGGACCCGGTCGCCGACTACAAGTTGCGTATTTTCACGCCGACCCGGGAAACGCTGTTCGCCGGCCATCCAACGCTTGGTAGTTGTGCCGCCTGGTTGCATGCCGGCGGTGTGCCAAAGCAGGATGGCCTGGTACGCCAGGAGTGTGGTGTCGGCATTGTCGACATCGACGTCAGTGGGTCGTCGTTTGCGTTTGTCGCTCCGCCGACAAAAATTAATCCCTTAGCAGATCAAGATTTGCAGGCGATTACTAAAGCCCTGGAAATTTCACCAGGTTCAATTAAGTACACGGCCTTACTCGACAACGGCACCCAGCGGCATGTGTTACAACTGGAAACCGCAGCACAGGTGCTGGCGATGGATTCATCGCGGGTTAAATGGCCTGAATTTAAACCAATTGGATTGATTGGCGCACACCCGCCGGGCTCAGAGTGTGATTTCGAGGTACGCATGCTGGCGCCATCGAGCGGCATGAGTGAAGACCCAATTACCGGATCACTCAATGCAGCACTGGCTCACTGGTTGTATGCTGAAGGCAGGCTAAACACTGCCATTACCGTGGCCCAGGGGACTAAAATCAGTCGGCATGGTCGCGTATCAATCCGGCCTGATGTGGATACCGATAAAATCTTCATAGGCGGCGATACCCATATCATTATTGATGGGTATGTCACTCTGTAAGTATTGCCCCTCAGTTACTATCCTCAAGGAGTGAATTCCGGCAATAAATAGACATCGGTTTTTGCAGATTAACAGATTTCTACAAACAGGCTTTTTTTTCAATCTAGCTGACTTACAATGACGGAATAAGTAGAATTTTGTACGAAAAAGTCCATACGGGTTCTGATATTGATTATGGTTAGTGAAGCGACTCAGACAGATACCGAGCACGAGTATATAGGTAATACCATAGGTGTTCATGGGCCGGTTGTGGTCATCGCCTGTAACAGGCTGCCACCATTACGTCAGGCTCTGACAGCACATATAGATCATGAAAGCTTTCTGTTTGAGGTGCATCAGCATCTGGATGAACGCCACGTTCGGGCGATAACCTTACACACATCCTCCGGTCTCAGGCGGGGTATGCCGGTTTATGATACTGGCGCGCCCGTGCAGGTACCGGTTTCACCTGACTGCCTGGGTCGTTTGTTGAATATCTTCGGCGAGCCGCTGGATGATGGTCCAGCCTTACCCAAGCATGACTACCGGCACATACATGGTCGACCCGTACCACTGAGTGAGGCCGTGGGCATGAGCGATGTACTTGAAACAGGTATCAAGGTGATCGACTTGCTCTGCCCCTTTGTGAAGGGCGGAAAGACCGGTCTTTTCGGCGGAGCCGGGGTCGGCAAGACGGTGTTGATTATGGAATTCATGCATGCAGTGGCGACACTGCATAAGGGTGTATCTGTTTTTGCCGGGGTGGGTGAGCGCATCAGGGAAGGTCATGAGCTCTGGCATGAACTGAAAAAAACCGGTGTGTTGCCACAAACACTGATGCTCTTCGGGCAGATGGATGAGTCGCCGGGAGTGCGTTTCAGGGTGGGTCTGGCCGCGCTTACCTATGCCGAGTATCTGCGTGACAGCTTACAAAAAGAAGTACTGTTTGTTATGGATAACGTATTTCGCTTCGTACAGGCCGGCAGTGAAGTTTCCAGTCTGCTGGGCCGTATGCCGGCCATCGTGGGTTATCAACCGACCTTAACAACCGAGGTGGCGGAGATGCAGGATCGGATTCTTTCCACCCGGCAAGGCAATATTACCTCTGTGCAGGCGGTTTATGTACCGGCAGATGATATGACCGATCCCGCTGTTAGCGCTATTCTTAGTCATCTCGATACCAGTGTTATCCTGTCCCGGGTACAGGCCGGTAAAGGCATTTACCCGGCCGTGGATGCTTTACAGTCGAGTAGCTCGTTGATGGACCGCCATACCCTGGGTGCAAAACATTATGCAGTTGCCGCGGGCGTGCGTGAACATCTGGCTCGTTATAAAGAACTGGAAGACATTATTACCATGCTGGGTATCGAGGAATTATCGGCTAAGGATAATAAAATTGTGATGCGCGCACGTAGATTGCAGCGTTATCTTACTCAACCCTTCTGGTCCACCGCTACCAGTTCGGGTATAGAGGGTGTTTCCGTGCCATTGAAACAGACGATTACCGACTGCGAGGCTTTTTTACAGGGTCAGTATGATCACCTGCCCGAGGAGCAGTGTTATATGCGGGGGAGCATGGTATCGTGAAAACCTTTAGCCTGAAGATTCAGGATGCGACCCATGCAGAAAAAATCGAAGGCATAACATCTTTTGTTGGTGAAGACATGTCTGGCTCATTCGGTATTCTCGCCGACCATGCCCGTTTTATGACAATGCTGGTGATGGGACTGTCGCGCTATCGCATCGGCAATGAATCCTGGCAATACCTGGCACAGCCGGGTGCAGTATTGTATTTTCAGAATAACCTTCTCACTATCAGTACGCGTCACTATTTTCGGGATCAGGACTATATGCGCATCAGCAATGATTTACAGCAAAAATTGCTCGCCGAGGAAGAAGAGTTAGATGCTGTAAAACACAGTCTGCAACACATGGAAAAAGAAGTCCTCAAACACATGTGGGAATTGCATCGTGGCGAGGCATAGCAAATGAACCATCAGCAGGAACTTCGAAAACAGGTCGAGCAACAGGCCCGGCGCATGAAGAAAGCGGAACAGGATCGACCCACCCTGATCGGCCAAACCATTTATGTCGGCGCACTCGGAATTATGTTTGTATTGCCAGTGGTGGGTGGCGCCTATTTAGGACGATGGCTTGATGGTATGGCATCCGGTTACTCGGTTCGCTGGACGATTAGCCTGATCCTGTTAGGAGTGTTCATCGGTATGATTAACGTTTATTATTTTATCAAGGACTAACATAATGGGTGAAGACAGTCTGTTTATTCGGCCCATATTTGAACTGGGGCCATTACAGTTAACCAATACGGTGATAACCACCTGGGTTGTGATCGCCATCATCGGCTGCCTGGTCTGGCTGGCGACACGGCGACTGCAAATGAGTCCCGGTCGATTACAAACCCTGGTCGAAGCAATCGTGTCGATTATCGAAGAATCAATACGCGACATTGCGCCCCAGCACTTTCAACAGATCATGCCCTTTATTGGCAGCCTGTGGGTGTTTCTTGTGATAGCCAATTTGATTGGACTGATACCGGGTATGCATTCGCCCACGCGGGATCTGTCGGCCACTGCAGCCTTAGCGTTTCTGGTTTTTCTGTCAGTACACTGGTATGGAATTCGCATACAGGGATTAAAAAACTATCTACTTCATTATCTAAGCCCCAGCCCGATCCTGTTACCATTTAACTTAATCAGTGAAGTAACGCGCACCATTGCCCTGGCGGTACGTCTGTTCGGTAATATGATGAGCCTGGAAATGATCGCGCTGCTTATTCTACTGGTAGCAGGCTTCCTGGTACCCGTGCCGATACTCATGCTGCATATTGTGGAAGCACTGGTACAGGCTTATATCTTTGGCATGCTGGCACTGATCTATGTCGCCGGCGGCCTCCAATCTCAACAACTACGAATACAAAAACAAGGAGAAAATCATGCCTGACTTAGCTGTCTTTGTGCAAACCTCTACGCTGGCAGCCATCATTGGTATTGCAGTGGGGGTCAGTGTGCCAGCCATTGCAATGGGCTGGGCCATCAGTCGCGCGATGGATGCACTGGCACGTCAACCGGAAGCGGAACGCTCTATCATGCGGACCCTGTTTATCGGCCTGGCGATGATTGAGTCGCTAGCCATTTATGTGCTGGTCATAGTGCTGATTGTATTGTTCCGCAATCCGTTACTCGAGTACCTGACGTAATAAGCGCAATAAATAAAATCAACAAAAGGAGAACAGGCATTGGAACTTAACTGGTCCACCTTTCTGTTAGAAATTTTCAATTTTCTGGTCCTGGTCTGGATTCTGAAGCATTTTTTATATGCGCCGGTACTTAATCTCATTGCACAACGTCGTGCAGCTATAGAAGACCAGCTCACAGAGGCCAGACAACGTCATGAGGATGCCGATACCTTAAAACAACAGTATGAACATCGCCTGGTTGACTGGGAACAGGAACGGCAGAAGGCGATGGAAAATTTGATGGGTGAACTCGAAGAAAGCAGGCTTCAACGACTGGATGAGCTGAAGGCAGAGCTTGCCCGGGAAGAGGAAAAATTTCGCGTCGCCAGATCACGGCAGGATAAACAGGCAGCTCGGGAAATTGAACAGCGTGCATTGCAACAGGGTGCGGGATTCGCCTCACGACTACTTGCCGAGGCAGCGGGGCCGGAACTGGAAAACCGTTTATTTGATTTACTGCTGGATGATCTGAACGCGTTGCGCGCGCATCAAATCAGTGTCCTCAATAATGGATGGGGAGAATCACCTGAACGTATTCTGGTCACCAGCGCCTTCCCGCTTAGTGAAGATAAATGCCATCGGCTGGAACATACCCTGACCAGGATAACCGGCTTGTCAGCCCCTGTGCATTATGAACAGGATGCCAAATTACTGGCTGGCCTGAATATCACTATCGGTGCCTGGGTACTGCAATTGAATGTGCGCGATGAATTGCAGGGCTTTATAGAGCTTACCCATGTCGAACACTAGACTTAAGGAAACCGGGTTAGTTAGCCGACAGGCGGACTGGCTAAAAGATTATCGCCCTTCGATACGTATTAAAGAGCAGGGTAAAGTAGTTTCAATTGGTGACGGTATAACCTGGATTAGCGGCCTGCCGATGGCGGCCATTGATGACATACTGGTTTTTGAGGATGGTAGTCGGGCGATGGTGTTTGATCTGACCGAGAACCAGGTTGGTGCCATACTGCTGCACCAGACTGACCAATTAACCGCCGGTATCACGGCCTATCCTACCGGAAAGCTGGCAAGCGTGCCTGTCGGCGACAGCCTGTTAGGCAGGGTTGTCGATCCACAGGGAATCCCCCTCGATGATCAGCCCTTACCTCCGCACCTGCCCTGGCAACGCCTTGAAGCGAAATCGCCCGTTATCGTTGCGCGTGATTTTGTGCACGAACCCATCTACACCGGCATAAAAATTATCGATACATTAATCCCCATCGGTAAGGGTCAGCGTCAGTTGCTTATCGGTGATGAGGGCCTTGGCCGCAGTTCGATTGCACTGGATACAGTCATCAACCAGCAGGGGAAAGATGTTCGCTGCGTTTATGTGCTAATTGGTCAAAAGCGCAGCAAGGTGGTGAGTATTATCAACACACTGCGAGAGTACAATGCGCTGGATTACACCACGGTGGTGGTTGCAGAAGCCAGCGGATTACCCGGCCTGCAACATTTAGCCCCTTTCGCCGGTTGTGCCATTGCCGAATTCTGGATGCAGCAGGGCCATGATACGCTGGTGGTTTATGATGATCTGACGACGCATGCCAAAACCTATCGTGAGCTTTCATTGTTATTACGCCGACCGCCCGGACGGGAAGCATTTCCAGGTGATATTTTCTCTGTGCATGCGCGATTACTGGAACGTGCCACCTGTCTCAATGCCGCTCATGGTGGTGGCAGTATGACAGCCCTGCCTATTGTCGAAACCAAACAGGGTGAAATAGCAGCCTATATCCCCACTAACCTGATTTCCATTACCGATGGCCAGATTTACCTGGACCACACGCTTTTTGTCAGCGGTTTTCGGCCGGCTATAGATATAGCTCGATCCGTCTCTCGTATCGGTGGCAAGGCACAACATCGGTGCATCAAAGAAGAAGCGGGACGATTGAAACTGGACTATCTGCAGTTTCTAGAACTAGAGGTATTTACCCGCTTCGGAGCCCGGTTAGAAGCTTCCATGGAAGCGACAATCAAACGCGGCAGAGTGTTGCGGGAAATTCTTAAACAGGACCGATTGATGCCGTTGCCGGTAACATTTCAGTTAGCCTGGCTGACGGCCTTCAATGATGGTTGTTTTGACGAGGTAGATCCCGAGGACGTATCTAAACAACTCGATTCCTTGATACAGCATACGCAAAACACCAGTCTGACCCTTGATAGCTCCAGAGAAGAGTGGTCGAATCTAATCGCTAGTTGCTTAAGCTGCCCCGAAAGGAAAACCCAGGCGTGACCCGCCGCCGCGATCTTGAAAAGCATCGTCGTAGTCTCGATGAAATTCGAAATATCATGAATTCCATGAAAAACCTGTCTTTTATGGAAACCCGTAAGATTAGCGGCTTTCTTGATGTGCAGCATTCCGCAGTCAATCACATACAAACGGTAGCAGCTGATTTTCTGAGTTTTTATCCCGACACCCTGAGCGAAGCCACGGACACGGCTGTTGATGTTTATCTTCTGATTGGTGCCGAACGAGGATTTTGCGGTGATTTTAACCACGCCCTGATGCGCCACTTAGATGATATGTCGATAATAGATGCCGGGGATAAACTGCGACTCATCTGTGTAGGTCATAAATTAGAAATACTTTTAGAGGACCATGAACAGGAAATATTATTTATCGATGGCGCCAGTGTCGCGGAAGAAGTGGGCACTGTTCTCAATCAGATTGTTAATCACCTGGCTTCTATACAGGAACACTATGGCTCACTGAATTTATATGTGCTTTACCACGATGATGAAAATGCGCTTATTAATCAGCAGTTACTACCGCCTTTTCAAAACCTCCTCCATCAGCAACCCCGGGAGCCGCATGCACCAGAGTTAAATCTTGAGCCCAGAAAGTTTTTACTCGATTTGAGCTACCATTATTTGTTCGTTGTTTTATTTGAGATTTTGTACACTTCTCTTATGGCTGAAAACTGCCAGCGCGTGGCACACCTGGAAGCCGCGGTTCGACACCTGGATGAACAATCTGAAGAACTACATCGTCAAGGTAGCGTTTTACGCCAGGAAGAAATCATTGAAGAAATTGAAGTCATACTGCTGAGTGCAGCCAGTCTTGACGAGTTATCATTTCAGGGTTAGGAAAAACTATAGATTCAAGGCCAGATGCCACGCATTAGTGTCGCTTTCGCTATGCGTTCTATCGCAAGTGACAGGGCCATGCTGCGGAAATCCGGTTTTTGTGCCTGTGCTTTATTTATGATTTTGTTTTGCGACGGTGTTTTTTCACCGACGACAAATTCCTGCCAACGATCGAATACGGTATCGACGACTCTATACATCCGCTTTTGCAATCGGTGATTCACTTCCTCAACATCCCATTGCTGGTTTGCCTGGTTTTGTACCCATTCAAAATAACTCACGGTAACACCACCCGCATTCGCCATAATATCGGGTAATAAATAAATTCCACGTTTACTTAATATTGCATCGGCCTGGGGAGTGGTGGGATTATTAGCTGCTTCGACAACCAGCTTTGCATTGATTTTAGCGGCATTGTCGGCATGTATCTGGTTACCTAATGCCGCGGGAATCAAGATGTCACATTCAAGTTCAAGTATTTCTTCATTCGTGATTGTCGTGGTGTCAGGCAAACCAACAACGCTTCCATGCTTGTTTTTAAATGCCAGCAGTTTATCCGGGTCGAGTCCATCCGCGTGAAAAACCCCTCCCTGGCTGTCGCTAACCGCAATAATTTTCGCACCATGCCGAAAAAACGCCTGCGCTGCTATCGCGCCAACGTTACCAAAACCCTGAATCGCTACCCTGGTACCTGCAGTTGTTTGTAGTTCCGCAAAAAGCCCCCTCGATAAAAAACGCTCGGTGACAAGATTGACACCATTACCGGTTGCTTCATGGCGTCCGTACGAACCACCCATCTGAATTGGTTTGCCGGTGACTACGGGGCGATTGTTTTTTCCCGGATGTAACATTTCGTAGGTATCGTATATCCACGCCATGGTCTGCTCATTGGTATACAGGTCTGGTGCAGGGATATCGGTATGTGGCCCGATAACATCGGCAAGCTCCGATGTGAAACGGCGTGTAATTCGGCGCAGTTCACTTTCACTCAAGGTTTTTGTATCACAGACCACGCCACCCTTGGCGCCACCAAAAGGAATGT
>JBGUEB010000117.1:0-10119 GCA_041821565.1 Gammaproteobacteria bacterium
CGGCGTTTATGCCGCCACAGATTGCGCCATGCCATGCGCAGGGTGATGCTCACTGCCGTGGATTTCTCAGGTTGGACAGGGTGAACAGGCTATCAGCATGGTCCTGGTCAAATTTAATATCCTGTACTGACATCTCGGTCCATTCATCGGGGGTTTCGGTCTTGTTCATGCGCATCCGCTTCGCCAACGTGCGACCTCCCATCTCCTGTACTTCGAACGCGTTCATTTCTTTTACCAACGCGCCATCCTGGTCCCAGAATTCCTGGCGCATCATCACGTAGTCATCGCGGACCGTGACAACTTCCTTGCCCCAGACCACCGCGGCTTCTTCATGCGGTATCGACTGAATCGTATAAAAGATGTGGCCGTCCTTCTCTGTGGTGCCAACCAGGGTATGATCATACTGGCGAATAATATCGGTCGACTTGCTGATATCCTTGTTGGAAAAGTCACTGCCCATCCAGCTTTGACTCATCATCGACGAGGGTATCTTGATAATGCGATTCACCTTCGGCGTGTAACTCCACATATTCTTATCCAGAATCAGGGTGCCATTGCCCGCATCACGCTTCGGCTCGGTCACCCGCACCAGCGAATTCTTTTCCCCCTGGGTCCAGGCCTGCATCGAAAAAGTACGCTGCCAGTCACTCCGATGCACCGTCATCGTCATGTCCGAATAAGACGAAACCCCGCGCCAGTGATTCATTGCCAGACGAATCAATTCATCCGCAGAAGGCACATCAGCAGCAGCAATACCGACCAGGCAAGATAATAAAACCCCAACCCGGGCCGGCTTAAGAGAGGAAAATAAATTCATGAACGCCATCCTCGGCAAATATTAACAGGCTCAGCCGGAATATAACGCAAAAACAACCAATAGAACATTGAGGTAAATCAAGCCAGCAATAGTTAACCCCTTCACCCCCGGGGGAAGGGGCCACAAATCTACCCCTCATCCCAGCCTTCTCCCCCGAGGGGAGAAGGGGCCACAAATCTACCCCCTCTCCCTTGAGGGAGTACCCGCGGGGAGAAGGAGCTACATGGTACAGGGTTTCCTAACCACTATTGAATTCAACCCCAACCAAACCCATATAACCCAGCGGGGATTGAATACAAATTCCCAAAAGAACATAATGAATCCACATAAACAGTAAACAAGAGACCCGAAATGAGCGACGACCTGAAAGACAATCTAAAAAAACAATCCACCTGGATGCGTGGCCTGTACATGCTGCTGTTTTCTGTATTTTATAAAATTGCAGAACTTGTTTTGTTCGCGATAATCGTTTTCCAGTTTATCCTCAAGGTATTTACCGGCGACACCAATGATCGCCTGCAAAAACTGGGTCAGCACCTGGCCACCTATATCTATCAAATTTTCCAGTTCCTCAGCTTCAACAGCGAGCAACATCCGTACCCGTTCGGTGCCTGGCCAAAAGGTGAGCCCAGGCCAGCCGCAAAGAAAACAATCACTAGCGACAAATCTGAAGATACTAAATAGTTCATAATAATCCGTCATCCCGGCCTACGAGCCGGGATCTATTGCACAGTGGTTACTGAATTTTCCGGAGGCCCTTGTAATGGATACCGACGGTCCGACGCTTCGGTCAAGCCCGGTATGACGAGTTAAGAGGTGCCAGAGTTATCCACCCTCCTGTTCACGTAATTCAATCCGCCTTACCTTGCCGGTAGTGGTCATCGGCAATTCCGCGGTAAATTCAATTTCTCGCGGATACTCATGCGCGGAGAGCCTTTCACGGACCGATTGCTGAATTTCCTTGGCCAGGTTTTCATCTGCCTCATAACCCGCGTTCAACACGATATAGGCTTTGACGATTTGACCGCGCAACTCATCCGGTTTACCGATCACCGCGGCCTGGCACACTGCCGGGTGTTTGATCAATGAGTCTTCTATCTCACCCGGTCCGATGCGATAGCCGGCGCTCGAAATCACATCGTCCTTACGCCCGACGAACCACAGAAATCCATCCTCGTCCCGGTAGCCGACATCGCCGGTGCGAAACCAGTTGCCGCTGAACTTGGCCCGTGTAGCCTCTTCGTTATTCCAGTAGCCCAGGAAACGAACCGGGTCATCGCCCCATGCGGCCAGTTCTCCCTGCTCGCCTGTCGCTACTACCTGGCCCTCGTCATCGATGACATTAACCTCGTGACCCGGATAAGGCTTACCCATCGAACCCGGTCTCGGTTCCATAATCGCCGAGCAATTGCCGACCAGGTAGTTGAATTCAGTCTGCCCCCACATTTCGTTGATGGTGATACCGAGGTTTTCGCGGCCCCAGTGAATCAACTCCGCACCAACCTGCTCACCGGCGCTCATCACCGCGCGTAATTTTATCTCGAAACGCTCCTTGATATTCGGAATCGAACGCAGCATTCGCAGCGCGGTAGGCGGTATGAATGCGTTAGTGATGGCATACTTTCCCATCAGTTCGCACACGCGCTCGGGGTCAAAGCCGCCACCCTCGTAAGCTAGCACCGGTATGCCGTAATTGAGGCCGGGTAACAACGCATCCCAGAGCCCCCCGGTCCAGGCCCAGTCGGCTGGCGTCCAGACCACATCGCCGGGTTTCGGAAAGAAATTCTGCGACATTTCAAAGCCGGTAAAATTAGCGATCACCGCGCGGTGCGCTACCAGCGCGCCTTTCGGTGGCCCGGTGGTGCCCGAGGTATAGATTAAACACGCCGGGTCGTCAGCTTTCGTTTCGACCATTTCAAACGTACTCGAGGATTTCTCCACTAACTGCCAGAATTCACTCGCCTTGTTACCGATCCCACAACCGATCAAATGCTGCAAATCGGGCAAGGCGGGATTTAACTCACACAAGGTATCGTATTTACTTGCGTCCGCTATTACGACCCGGGCAGCACTGTCGCGCAGGCGATATTCGAGCGCCTCGGTGCCAAACAACACCGCGAGCGGTAAAGACACGGCACCCAGTTTATAAATCGCCAGGTGTGCGATAACAGTCTCGATGCGTTGCGATAACACGATTGCAATCCGGTCACCGCGTGATACGCCGAGCGCTTGCAACGCATTCGCAAAGCGGTCCGACCAGGTTTTCAACTGGGCAAAGCTATAACTGGCAGTCACCCCTGCGGTATTTTCGTAATAAATAGCGATGCGATCGGGTTCAGCCTGGTGGCGTTCGCAAACCTGGTGCGCGATATTCAGACGCTTCGGAATCGACCACTGGAAACGCGATCGTATGACATCAAAATCAGTACTGGCAGGGTCGATGAGATGCACTTTATCTCCGATTATTGTCTTGTTCGCCTATCATAACGCATCGCGATACGACTACATAAAGCTAAGGGGTCTGCTTGTTCCGTCATCCCGGCCTCTGAGCCGGGATCCATTGTAATGTGATACTTGAAACAATCGTGGCCCCGATTGTAATGGATCCCGGGTCTCGGCAATTGCTCCGATACGTCGGACCGCTGCATTGCTCTACCACCGGGACGCCGGACCGCGACATCCCTGTCGGCGAAGCCCGGGATGACGAGTCCCAGCCAAGCAGGACTAGTTTTCTGGCGCGTTTCGGTTATTGTACACGCGTGAGAAATTCCCCGTGACAGATAAACAGGACAGCGCAGATCGCCCCGCGTTGGGTATCGTGTTGATGATTGCGGGCGTCGCCGCGTTTGCGGTGATGGATGCGATCATCAAGTGGCTGACCGCCGATTACCCGGTGCCCCAGGTGGTCGCACTGCGGAGCTGGTTTGGACTGCCACTGCTCGGCATTCTTGCGCTTCACGAGGGCGGGTTGAAGTCTCTCAAGACCAGGCGCCCGCTGGTCCATGTCGGACGCTACGGCCTGGTACTCATTCTCAGTTTCAGTTTTTTCTGGGCGCTCTCGCAGATGAAACTGGTCGATGCGATTGCGGTCAGCTTCGCTGCGCCGATCTTCATAACCGCGCTTTCGGTGCCACTATTGAAGGAGCCAGTAGGACTGCATCGCTGGGTCGCGATTGGCATCGGGTTTTGCGGTGTGCTCATCATACTGCGCCCAGGTATGGGCGTTTTTCAATGGGCAACGATAGTGGTGCTTTGCAGTGTTGTCGCTTACGCCCTGATCATGATCACGACGCGTGCATTCAAGTCCACCGAGAGCACAGCGGCGCTGATGCTCTATCCGCAGCTAGGCATTTCTTTGACCGGCATTGTCATCGCACCGCTGTTCTGGGTGACCCCGAGTCTGGGTGATCTTGGGTTATTCGCGCTTGCCGGCCTGTTCGGCAGTGTCGGTGTGATGTGTCTGACCCACGCCTTTCGCCTGGCCCCGGTAGCGGCTGTCTCGCCGTTTGAATATACCGCCCTGATCTGGGCAACGCTGCTGGGGTTTTTATTGTGGGGCGAACTGCCAGACCGCTACACCCTGATCGGCGTCGGCGTCGTCATATCGAGCGGACTCTACATCATCTATCGCGAGACCATCGTGGTCGGGCGCGCACGGCCACGGTTACCGAGTATGAGTCCGGATGACACCGGTCAGTGACCAGCTACTGCGCCGGTACGGTATAACCGCCATACAGGATGGGTGCAACTGGCCGAGTTCACGCGCGAGCAGATACTCAATCTAAATAACGCCAAACTCAAAACGCTCAAAAGAAGTTAAGCGGATTAACCGAGGTCTTGTTAAATAGATCATCCTACAATGCCTCGCTCGAAAACGCTGCTGCGACCGCATCGGTCACAACGTATTCTTCCATCCACTCGCCCACACCCGCAACCATATTGGGCTTCAGGGGAGTCACTTTGCTGGCCGCGATGCGGTCGGGCAGTTTGATCTCCATCCCGGAACTGGTTTGGATCAACTCCAGGGACTCGACATGGCTGTAGTTCCATTCGTAGTCCTTGTCGTTCTCTGCAACCGTCTTGCGGCAATCGAGCTGGAAATAGGCCGCGCTGTCGAGCTCCTTCCGCGTAAATTTCATCAAGGGGTTGAACCAGGTTCCAGTGATGGTATCCCTGGTCGCGTGTACTAAGGCTGCAAATCGATCACTTTGCGAATCCAGATCGAGCACCACGGCTTCTATTTCGTCGTCTGAAAACACTCCGGTTGCCCGCAAGGCGGGTTTCGCCTCCGCCTGAAACAAACAGCGCAAATTAATTTTCATAATCCAGACATCGTTATTACCTCTAAGCCGGTCTATGCCGTTACGGCCCGCGTGCCGGGCGATCGCCGCTACGCTCGAAACGCGCCGCCATGGGATTGGCGGAAACGCCGTGCAGTACAATACTGAGCATCACCGTGAGCACCACGCAGGCCAGGATCTCGTCACCGCCGGGGATCTGGAAGCGTTCCAGGAACAACAACGCGAACAGGATCGATGCGAGGCCGCGTGGGCCAAACCATCCCAGGAATACTTTTTCATAGCGGCCGAGCCCGGACCCAGTCAGCGACAGCCAGATCGGCAGCATGCGAATCACGGTCAGGTACAGGACCGCGAGTACCAGCGTCTTCCAGGTGGCATGCTCGATGCCGTGAGGCACCATCACGGCGCCAAATATCAGAAACGTAAAGATGGTGAGTAACTGGCCCTCGCTTTCCATAAATTCCTCGATAAAGTCGGCGGAATTTTTGAGGGTGTTACCAAACACCAGCCCGCCGACGAACGCGGCGATCAAACCATTGCCGCCAACCAGCTCGGCCGTGACGAATGCCAGGAAGGCTGCGACCAGAAAATAAATGCCCTGGCAAGAGATGGTAATGAATCCGGCATTGATCGACGCGTCGAGAATACGGGCCAACAGGTAACCCAGGCCAATGCCGACCAGTGGGCCCAGAATCACCTGCATCAGGGTATAGACGATCACGTTTTCAGGTGCGCCGTCAACCATGATGCCCGCCATTTCCGCGGAGGCAATGGCGGCAATCATCACCACGGGCAGGGCCAGCCCATCATTCAAGCCGCTTTCCACGTTTATGCTCTGGCGCAGGCGCTGGGGTACGCCCGGGCTAGTCACCACGGACTGGCCGAGTGCGGCGTCGGTCGGGGTCAACACGGCCGCGATAAACAGGGCCACCATCCACGGGACATCCGGGGACACCCAGTGTGCGACGAGTGTCCCGAGCAGAATGGTGAGTGGCATGCCGATGAGTAGCATGCGCGCCGGGATCGCATAGTTTTGACTGAGTTCGCGCAGCTTAACGCGGGAAGCATCTGAGAACAGGACTAGCACCAGCGTGATTTCGGCAACGACCTGGATGACCTCGTGCTCGGCGTCCATCGGCACCAGCTGGATACCGCCTTGACCGATCAGCCAGCCAAACAGTGTAAACACCAACGGCAAGGTAAAAATTGACGCCTCGAGCCGCCGCGAAAGCGCCGCAAAGACAATGATGCCAACCAGGATGAAGGCGATTTCATGAAGTTCGAGCATCGGAGGGTTCCTCTTTGGGAAGCAGTATATCGCCTCGAGCGAGTTTCAGACCAGTTCATTGTCATTCCGGCCTCCTCCGTCATCCCGACCCCTGAGCCGGGATCCATACCCAACTTGAAGAAGCCAATCACCCAAATCCATCACGCCACCTAGTCAACTAAGCCCCAACTATTCACAAATCATCCGACTCCTAGCCATCATCCTGTTATAAGCCGGTCAAAGATCTGGCCCCATGATCTTTTAAAAAGTTGATTATTAGTTGTGCATAAAGGCCAACACAACACCGGCACCGGTAACGGTTTTACCGGCGATAACGACCTCGCCCAGCGCGATACCCACCCTTAGCTCTGGCTTTCCTTAAAGGCAAATTTAACCCATTTAAGCGATGCCGTGCCTACATTTCTCATGTTAGGTTTAGTTCTAACCACAGAGAAGAAATTTATGACGACAATTAAATTACTAAGAAACGTACCGAGTATGTTGATATTACTCGGCATTATGCTCGGTATTATAATAATCCAAATGATCCAACGTCTCATCCCATTAATCCGGGGGCTTTTCAGTACCATGAAAAACAGCATCTGGAGAATATGGAGGTCACGTGGCATCTTAAAAATAGACGATTAAACGTCTTTGCTACGATTGACCTTGCCGTCCAGAATTGTGGGGGCACTACACCTAAATATTTATTGTGAATTACCGCGCACCTGGAATGAAAAACATTCGCGTCTGCGGGGCGATTTCGGCAGCGGCATTACCTGGGCTATGTTTTGGTCCATAAAAAATGCGAGCACCTGATAAAAAGTGCCCGCATTTCCTTGTGAGGTATTAGCTGAGTATCGAATTTAGCGCGATTGATCCTTACCGAACTTACGCTTCAAAAGGGCAGGTAAAATTAACAACAATAACCAGCCATCCATGGCCCCCGAGCCACTGCTATGTGAAGCTCGATTAGAGTTGAACATAGGTTGCTGGGTATCTGCACGCTGTGAGACTGCCGGCTGAGCCGCGCGTTTTTGTTGCGCTGCCTGCTCGGTTTGCAATCGCTTTTTATTTTCACGTTTGATACCCAGGGATTCGAACACCTCGTCTCTTACTACAACCATTGACGTATAGTCGGTAACGAGACTGTATTCAGTGGCGATATCGATTATCGCTTGTTTGATATCCGCATCTTCACCAAAGTCCTGTATCTCTTCGTTCAATCCCTCGATGGTGGCATATGCCCAAAGGCGGTCGAGTTCCGGGTGCCCTTTGTCAAGCGCCGGGAAATTGACATGTGTGCGATACTCTTTTTTCTCGCCTGAAATTTTCCCTCTCAGCCTGATTTGCGCGTCGCCTTCGCCAAAGTAATGTCCAAACACGATAAGCTGCTGGCCCCGGTATAATGAACCAATTTCTTTTGGGGTTATGTCGTTCACTCTGGCCCCGTCGATGCTGAACTCAACTCCATGCAGGGCCTGGTGGCTTACCTTGCCCACTGCTTCGAGGATTTTTCCGACGATATCATCGCTATTGGAGATACTGCTGGTAAAGCCGTTTGATTTTCTGGTTATCGCATCGAGTAATGGACGATTAGCACTATTACCCATGATGAAAGTAAAAAGTCTTATGTCTTTTTTCTCTAGCAGCTGGATAAATTTACGCTGTTTCGTTTCGCCTACATTAGCGACACCGTCAGTGACCAGGATAATAGCGCTAGTACGGTCGGCTTCAATGCCTCCCAGGGCTTTTTTCAATCCAGCATAAAGGTTGGTGCTTTCGCCGGGTGTAACAGCAGCCACGATATTGCTGTAGTGGGTTATCATTTCTGGCGTGGCATTCACGTATCCGTTGGTTAACTCCTGCGCTGAACTGTTGAAAGTTATAATCCGAAACCGATCTTCAGCACGCATTTTACCGAGCGCCTGTTGTACACCATGCGCAAGACTAGTGTACTTGCCATTCATCGATCCGGAAGTATCGAGCACAAATATCCAGTCGCTGCCTTCGCTGACCGGCTTTAAGTCATCCCCCGGGGTAATGGTGAGCATGAAAGTACCTTTTGACTGGCCTTCGGCTTTATAGGGCCATGGCTGGGGTTGCTCCTGGAGAGAAGCGGGACAATGGCGGCATTACCACGACATAAAGCCGATCTGGGAAGATGATTTGTCCCGCTTTGGCGAGACCTCGCTATTGCTCGCGCATGCACGCAGTGCTTTTCGGGATGAGGGTATAGTCGTCGAAAACAATATGCCGTTCAGCGATGGAGAATCAGTGTTCATTTTCAATGGCGAACTGCGTGGTGTGCGCATCAAGTCCGAGGGGCGCATTGGCGCCGAAAAGATTTACAACTACATCCGTCGCTTCGACAAGGGTGATACATTGGCCGCGCTCGAGAAGGCTACCTCGATTATCACAAAGCAAAGTTCCTACGTGCGCGCGATGAACATTATCATGTCCGATGGCAATGATATCTGGTTGTCGACAAGCTACAGCGAAAACCCGGATTATTTTCAAATGTTTCAAAAGCAGGAAGGTGAGATCAAGCTAGTTTGTTCGCATCCCTTTGCGAACACCACGGACTGGACTCGAATCGATAACAACACAACGGTAGCCTTATGATACTGGTTAAAATTGGTGGTGGTGAAAGCATCAACCTGGAAGCGGTCGTAGCCGATCTCGCCAGCCAGGATTCACCATTTATTATCGTCCATGGTGCGAATGTGCTGCGTGATCAAATCTCGGCAAAACTGGGGCTGGAAAAAACCATCCTCACCTCGGCGTCCGGTTATACTAGTGTGTTTTCAGACCAGGATGCCATCGATGTCATCCTGATGAGCTACGCTGGTCTGCGCAATAAGCGCATTGTCGAGCTTTGTCAGCGCAATAATATCAACGCGGTCGGCCTCACCGGTCTCGATGGACGCCTGGTACAGGGCGAACGTAATAAGGGTATTCGCGTGCGTGAAAACGGTAAAACCCTGATCAAACGTGATCTATCCGGCAAGCCACGTGAAATCAATACCAACCTGCTTCGGCTTTTGCTGGACAACGACTACTGCCCGGTATTGACTATTCCTATCGTCGACGAGAAAGGTTTTGCGATCAACTCTGAAAACGACGATGTTATCGTCAAGGTAGCTGCCGCGCTTGAGATCGACACGGTTGTCCAGTTGATCGAGGCACCCGGTTTTCTGGATAATCCAGACGATGAATCTTCGCTCGTCAAACGTATGACTGTGGCCGAGTTGAACGCGCGTGAGGCGGTGGTCGAAGGCCGTATCAAGCGTAAGTTGCTAGCTTTGACGCGTTTGTGCTCGGACGGCAAGACACGCGTAATCATCAGCGATGGACGCAGCGAGCATCCGGTTGAGGATGCACTTAACGGAGGGGGCACCCATATACAATGAGCAATTCTCACGATTACAAGGCCATGGAACACGAGTTTGGCCTGGTGCTGGCACCAAAACGCGACCTCGTCGCGGTACGCGGTCTGGGCGCCCTGCTTTACGATGAAGCGGGACAGGAATATATCGATTGCGTTGGTGGCATTGGTGTTGCATCACTCGGACACTCGCACCCTAAAGTTGTCGCGGCCATTCAAAAGCAGGCAGAAAGGCTGATTACCTGCCCGCATATACTCTACAACGACGTTCGATCAAAAATGCTGGAAAAACTGGTTGAAGTCACGCCGCAAAATCTGACCCGCGCCTTTCTATGTAACTCTGGTG
>JBGUEB010000118.1:0-10113 GCA_041821565.1 Gammaproteobacteria bacterium
CCCGACTACTGGTTAACGCCTGAATCTTGCTTTGCAGATTTGTTGTCTCCTGTGCGAGCATGCTTTCCAGGGCTGCTCTTTCCTCCGCTTCCGTTGCCATCTGCTCTGCTAACGAAGCGAGCTCGGCCTGACTCTGATTCTGTTTACCGCTTAATTCTTCAAGCTGACTTTCGAGGCCTTGTTTTTCCTGTGACAACGTTGCTTCCAAAGCAGCCTTGTTGGCTGCTTCCATTCTTAGTTTCTCTTCCAGTGAAGCCAGCAGGTTTTCACTTTCATCCTGCTTGCCAGTTAGCTCTTGAATGATTCCCTCCAGGTTCCTGGTATCTTGCTGGAGGGTTTTTCGTAGCGCTGCTTTTTCTGCTTCTCCCTCTGTTAATTGCTGTTCAAGCGTAGCTAGCTGGTTCTGGTTTTGTTCCCGACTACTGGTTAACGCCTGAATCTTGCTTTGCAGATTTGTTGTCTCCTGTGCGAGCATGCTTTCCAGGGCTGCTTTTTCGGCTGTTCCGGATTTTAGTTGCTGCTCAAGGGCGGCTTGCTGCTCCTGGTTTTCTTTACGGGTATTGACTAGCTCCTCTATTTTACCCTCCAGGGTATTTGTTTCCTGTTTGAGCGTGCTTTCCAACTCTGCCTTTTCTGCAGCCTCTTTCTCTAAAGACTGTTGTAGTGAAGTAAGTTGAATCTGGCTTTCTTCACGTTTGCTGACCAACTCCTGGATTTGGGTTTCCAATGATTTCGTTTCTGCTTCAAGCGTGTTTTCTAAAGCGGCTTTCTCGGCAGCTTCTATCTCGAGTTTCTGTTCCAGTTGAGCCAGTTGAGTCTGGTTTTGTTCGCGTTTAGTGGTTAACTCCTGGATTTTGCTTTCCAGCGTTTCTGTCTCCTGGGCCTGGGTATTTTTCAGTTCGGCTTTTTCGGCCACTTCCATGTTTAACTGATCTACTAATGTGGCCAGCTCGGTACTTTGCTGCTCTATATCTTTTTCGAGTAATTCCTTTTGCTGTCTTTCAGAGATAAATTTCTTCGATGCCTCGGCCTTGGCGATGGTATTGGCATTGATCATCTCTACTATCAATTGCTGATACTGGTTCAATGATGTTTCGCGCATACTTTGCTGTTCAGATTCTTGCGCCAGGCGTTTTTTATTTTCGTTAGCCTCGGTTTCCAGGAGTGAGATTTGACTCAATATTTCATTATAAATTTTCTTCTCTCGGTCACCTGATTCCTGCTCCAGATATTGATTTTTTACCGACTCGTAAAACTGTAATTCCTGCTTAACTTCTTCAATTTCAGCGTGCGACGCTACAGATATCATTCCAGTTCGAAGGCTGGACACCATATACATCAGTAGGAAAACGAATGCGAGCACCATAAATAAATCGCTATAAGCAGCCCACTGCGTGCCGCTTTCGTGTTTTCTTGCGCGAATTGTGTCGTAGTCGAAGCTCATATCAAGATCTGAACATGGCGTAGTGAACCCATAATCTCTTAAAAGTGTAGTCCAGACAGCATATCTTTCAATGGAACTTAGTAACAGCCAAGGGTCGTAATGCTGTATCTGCGGATCTGTAGTCTGATTAAAATTTGAAGGTCTGGTTGTTACCTGATCTAAAGTATTATATCTTTTTAATTCAAAGGAATGAAACCAGAAGTTGAGAAATGATCTGAAGACCTGCAAATAAGGGCGAGCGGCATGGTTGATTAGTTAGATATCTGAGGTAAACTACCCGACCTGATTTATAGTCGCGTAGCTCAGTTGGTTAGAGCACCACCTTGACATGGTGGGGGTCGGTGATTCGAATTCACTCGCGACTACCAATTAAAACAAGCACTTACGGTTAGCCCTGAGTGCTTTTTTATTGGCTGGAGTAACATCCAGAGTAACAGTCCTCAGCATTACCAACATTTTCTACTCTTATATCAATGCGGCGACCCCTGTTTTTCCAATCCGTATCCAAAATTTACCAGTCTTATGTGATCCATTCTTACCGTTTTAAGCTTGAGGAGCCTCCTAATGACAAGATATAGTGAAAAAGAGCTACAATTTATTGTGTGACTCACCGAGTCTTTATGCAATTGACTGCATGGCGTACACTTCTGGTGACAGCCATAAAAAATAAATTGTTTACACAGGGTAACGATCGATGAAAAATACTTGGGGAATTTTAGCGCTGGTAGTAACCATCACTTTTTCGCCAGCTGTAAATGCAGCAGAACTAACGAATACTTTCATAAGGGGTTTTGGAAAAGACGTCGGCTGGTTGGGTCTTAACAAAGAACATAAATTTGAAGTAAAAATTATAGACAGAGTTAAAGACGGGTGTTGGACAAATTCGAATTCTGTAAAAACAGCGGTAGAGTCGGAACTGAAACGGAGCGGTTATAAACTGGCTGATGAGTATGTAGTTGAGCCCGTCATCGTATATATTCACTCTGTGGGATATGCGATAGATAATCGGAAGTCTTGTATTGTTTCGTACGAACTTGATATACAAAGGATGTTGGCCGATAATTTCAGCAGCGTAAAACATCATCTCAGATCATGGGTTTATGCCTCGCTCTGGACGCAAAGTGGTGTAATGAACGGTCCGAAAAATGGCATAAACCGAAAGTTAAAAGACAATTATGTCGACTTGATGCAAAGCTTCTTAAGCGGAATTGCTGCAGAAAAGAAAGCTATACTAGAAGAGATCGCCAGGGTTGATTATGTCAGTAGCGAAGCAAGAGCTTACTGGTCGAGTTACGAGATAGATTAACCTCTTTATATGGTGGGGATCCCCAGTTCGAATCTGGGCGTGACTACCAGTAATGTAGTGACGAGTGTGATGAAAGCCACCGGTTCGACAAATTCGTCAGGAACGAATTTGAACGTCCGTAGGACGGCCCGAAGGGCGGAGGGCAGGACGCCCGGAGTAATCCACTCGCGACTACCAACTATTACTTGATTCTGCTGATCTCGAGAGGTCGCGCTCTTGCCATCGAATACGCATGTGATCGGTAAATCCTCATTGAAAACCAACCGTCTAACTACAGTGGCCCTGTTGCTAGCCCTGTTGTCACTGCTGCCAGGCTGCACCGCCAAAGTAAATGGCGCATCACAGATTACAGGTTATATTTTCCCATCCGCTGATTTAGTGTCCGGCGATAAAGTACATGTTCGAATCGCATTGCTCGATGTAAGCAAGATGGATGTCAGCGCTGTAGTGATAAGCGAAGATGAATTCCAGGGAGAGCCATCCTGGCCTCTTCAATATAAACTTTCATACGATGCCCAGACCCTGGACCAGCGACTCACCTATGGGCTTAGTGTTCGGATATCCGCTAAAGATGGCCAACTACTTGCTATCAATGATATCGCTCATCAATTTGCGGTCGATACCGATAGCAAGAATTTTGATGTACTGGTTAAACCGGTAAGGGCAAGGGTATCGTCATTAGCCGAGATCGACATGGTCTGTGCTGAAGTCGACTACCGGGTTTCTATCTATAAAGATTTTTTGCTACGTTACAACAGGAGAAACCGGAGTCGCCAGATTTTCATCCAGAAAAGATCGGGATCCGGCACCCGGTATGAACGCGATGCGGAGACATTACTGTTAAAAGGGGATTTTCCGCCACTGTATTTAAAAGGTGAGGAAAATATAAAATGCAGTATTAGCGCTAAGGAATGATTCAGGTCAGGTTTTTTAAAAAAACCCGAGGCAAGGGCAGTTTTTGTCGTTCCAACCCTTGATATTGTTATACTTGCAGCAACCATACTGATACAATCCCGCCGCTTTGATTAACGCACGATGTTTGTGCGACAGGAAATCTGGAGTATTTCACCTGCGGCTGCCAACATAGTGGCCGACAAATCACTAATGAAACATGTGGCCTTTGGTATGGGTCACCACTGAACAGGAATCATTGTGCCTCAAGTAACCCTACCCGACGGTAGCAACCGTCAGTTCGATCATCCCGTTTCAATATTCGAAGTCGCCAACGATATCGGTGCGGGCCTCGCAAAAGCAGCTATCGGCGGTAAAGTCGATGGCAAAATGGTTGATACCGCTTACCTGATTGACGATGACGTTGAGTTAAGCATTATTACGCCAACCTCGCCTGAAGGACTGGAAATCATCCGCCATTCTACCGCCCACCTTTTGGCGCAGGCAGTCAAACAATTGTTCCCCGCGGCCCAGGTAACCATTGGCCCGGTTATCGAAGATGGTTTTTTCTATGACTTTGCCTTCGAGCGGGCTTTTACGCCGGATGATATCGAGGCGATCGAAAAGCGAATGAACGAGTTGGCGCAGCAGGATATCGCCGTTGTGCGAAGCGAAAAATCACGCGATGAAGCGGTCCAGTTCTTCAAGGGTATGGGGGAAGACTACAAGGCGGAAATCATTAGCGATATTCCGACCGAAGAAGCACTGTCACTCTATCAACAGGGTGACTTTATTGATCTGTGCCGTGGTACCCATGTACCCAGCACCGGGCATTTAAAGGCCTTTAAACTGACCAAGCTGGCCGGTGCCTACTGGCGCGGTGATTCCAGTAATGAGATGCTGCAGCGTATCTACGGTACTGCCTGGGCAAATAAGAAAGAGCTCAAGCAATACCTGCACCGTATAGAAGAGGCTGAAAAACGCGATCATCGCAAACTCGGTAAGGCACTGGATTTATTTCATACCCAGGAAGAAGCACCGGGTATGGCATTCTGGCACCCGCGCGGTTGGCAACTTAATTTGAATGTTAGAAATTACATGCGCGAACAGCTTAATGAGTCCGGTTATCGAGAAATCAATACACCGCAGATTGTAGATCGAAGCCTGTGGGAAAAGTCGGGCCATTGGGACAAGTTCCAGGACATGATGTTTACTACCGGTTCGGAAAACAGGGACTACGCGGTGAAACCGATGAATTGTCCCTGCCATGTTCAGGTTTATAACCAGGGATTAAAGAGTTATCGGGATCTGCCTTTGCGCCTGGCCGAGTTTGGTTCCTGTCACCGGAACGAGCCCTCCGGTACCCTGCATGGTTTGATGCGGGTAAGAAACTTTGTACAGGATGATGCGCATATCTTTTGCACCGAGGATCAAATCCAGCCGGAAGTATCCGCATTCATCGATCTGGTGTTCAAGATTTATAAAGATTTTGGATTCGAAGACGTCATCGTTGCTCTATCCACCCGTCCTGAGCAGCGCGTCGGCGAGGATGCCCTGTGGGACAAGGCCGAAGAAGCACTGAAGTATTCCCTCGATACCAAGGGACTGGACTGGATATTGCAACCTGGAGAGGGTGCGTTTTACGGGCCGAAAATAGATTTTTCTCTGAAAGACTGCCTAGGTCGTGTATGGCAATGCGGCACCATGCAGGTCGATTTCTCGATGCCCGGCAGGCTTGGTGCACAGTATATAGCCGAAGATGGGTCGAAACAGGTTCCAGTAATGTTGCACCGTGCTATTCTGGGTTCGATCGAGCGTTTTATCGGAATTTTGATCGAACAATATGAAGGTAAATTTCCAGTTTGGTTGGCCCCAGTTCAGGCGGTAATTTTAAATATTACCGACAAACAGGCCGACTATGTCGAAAAAATTGAAAAAATGCTTAAAAATCAGCGAATCAGAGTCATTTCTGACTTGAGAAACGAAAAGATCGGCTTTAAAATTCGCGAGCACACTTTAAAGCGTATTCCTTACATGATCGTGGTCGGTGATCGCGAAGTGGAGGAGAGTATGATCGCGGTGCGTGACCAGGCCGGTAAAGACCTGGGTGTTATGCAGATCGATGAATTTATCAATCTTGTAAATCAACAATCCGGTTAACAGACCGGATTAATTTTTACTTAAACGATAATCGGGAGACTATCCAATCGCAGATAACAAACAGAGCCGTCTAAACGATGATATTACGGCACCTGAAGTCAGGCTCGTCGCCGAAGATGGCGAGCAAAAAGGTATCATGACACTGGAGGAAGCGAAGAAACTCGCCGAAGAAGCTAAACTGGACCTGGTTGAACTGGTACCCGATGCAGAGCCGCCTGTTTGTCGATTGATGGATTATGGTAAGTTCAGGTTTCAGCAAAAGAAAAAGTTGCACGACCAGCGCAAAAAACAGCGCCAGGTTCAAATTAAGGAAATCAAGTTTCGCCCCGGCACCGAAGATGGGGACTACCAGGTCAAGGTAAGAAAGTTGACCGAGTTCATCGAGATTGGTGATCGTTGTAAGGTGACAGTGCGTTTCAGAGGGCGAGAAATGGCCCACATGGAACTGGGAACTATGCTGTTGAAGAGAGTGGAAGAAGACATGAAAGAAGTTGCGACCGTGGATCAGTATCCGCAGTCGGAAGGGCGCCAGATGACGATGTTGCTGGTACCCAAAAAACGCCAGGGTTAAACCCGGCAATCATCCCGAAGACGCGTCTCCGGCGTCCAGGGCTAATGAACAATATATATTAAACTGGAGTTTAAAATGCCAAAAATGAAGAGCAATAGTGGCGCTGCCAAGCGCTTCAAACGAAATGCATCGGGCGGTTTCAAACGCGGTCAGTCGCATTTACGTCACATCCTTACCAAAAAAAGTAGCAAACGCAAGCGTCAGCTTGGCGAAATGCTTGAAATTCATGCAAACGACGCACGTATGGTTCGTCGTATGTTACCGTATTCGTAGGGAGTAGAGATATGCCAAGAGTAAAGAGAGGCGTCGTTGCCCATGCACGCCACAAGAAAGTTCTCGATAAAGCGAAAGGCTACCGAGGCGCCCGTAGCAAAGTCTTACGCGTTGCAAAACAGGCCGTTACCAAAGCCGGTCAATACGCGTATCGTGACCGTCGTCAACGTAAACGTCAGTTTCGTGCCCTGTGGATTGCTCGCATCAATGCAGGCGCCAGGGAAAATGGAATGTCATATAGTGTTTTCATGAATGGACTGAACAAAGCCGCGATCGAAATTGATCGAAAAGTGCTATCGGATATTGCCATATTCGATAAGCCGGCATTTGCAGCTCTGGTCGAAAAGTCCAGGGCAGGTCTTGAAGCTTCGGCCTCGTAAAACCCCTTAGTCTCGACAGGGATGCTGCTCTGAAGCGCCCCTGTCGAGAGTCTAAATAAAGTGTCTCAAGAACTCGATAGTTTGCTCGAAAATGCTGTTCAGGCGATAAACCAGTGTAAAGATCTGGCTTCGCTTGATTCAATTCGGGTCGCTTATCTGGGTAAAAAAGGTGAGATTACTGGAAAACTGAAAAATCTTGGGCAAATTCCGGCCGATCAAAGGCCGGCTGCGGGCCAGGCGATAAATCAAATTAAGCTAGAAATCCAGAATTTACTGGAGCAGCAAAAAACAGCCATTAATGCGAGACTTATAGACGACAGGCTTTCCTCCGAAACAGTTGATATCAGTTTGCCGGGTCGTGGCGAACAACCAGGTGGTCTTCATCCGGTAACCCTGACCATGAACCGGATCCAGAAGATGTTCGGCAAACTCGGGTTTGATGTTGTCGAAGGCCCCGAGGTCGAAGACGATTTCCACAATTTTGAGGCCCTTAATATTCCCGAACACCATCCGGCGCGGGCGATGCACGATACTTTTTACTTCGATGATCATCGCTTGTTGCGCACGCATACTTCACCCGTTCAAATCCGGGTATTGCAAAAACAACCGCCGCCGGTACGAATCATCGCACCCGGCAAGGTTTATCGCTGTGATTCCGATATTACGCATACGCCCATGTTTCACCAGGTGGAAGGATTGCTGGTCGACGAAAATGTTTCATTTTCTGATTTGAAAGGTACGCTGGAAGAATTTTTAAAGCTATTTTTTGAGCAGGACAATTTAAAGACTCGATTCAGGCCTTCGTATTTTCCGTTTACCGAACCCTCGATGGAAGTCGATATCAGTTGTGTGATGTGTGCTGGTAGCGGTTGCCGTGTCTGTAGTCATACCGGCTGGCTAGAAGTACTCGGCTGCGGCATGGTACATCCAGAGGTGTTCAGGCATGTCGATATTGATACCGAAGCCTATACCGGTTATGCCTTCGGCGTTGGCGTCGAGAGACTGGCGATGCTGCGCTATGGCGTAAATGACCTGCGCCTGTTTTTTGATAACGACCTGCGCTTCCTGAGCCAGTTTGGTTAGCATAGGGAGCCCCGATACTAATGAAACTGAGTGAAAACTGGCTTCGCGAATGGGTAGACCCGGCTATCGATATCGGGTCACTGATTTCCCAGCTAACCATGGCAGGCCTTGAAGTCGAGGCAGTAGAACCTGCCGGAGCCGACCTCGACAAGGTCATCATAGGCGAGGTTATCGCGGTCGAGCAACATCCCGATGCGGACAAGCTAAGTTTATGCCAGGTGAATGATGGCAATTCGGCAGTACAGGTGATCTGTGGCGCTGGCAATGTCCGTGAGGGATTAAAAGTCGCGTTTGCCCAGGTAGGAGCGACCTTGCCCGCGCTGAAAATCAAAAAAGCAAAACTGCGAGGCATCGAATCCCACGGCATGCTGTGTTCAGCTACCGAATTGAAGTTAGCGGAATCTTCTGATGGCATTCTTGAACTTCCCGAAGATGCCCCCGTCGGCATGGATATCGTCGAATATCTGGCGCTCAAGGATAATATTATTGAAATTGATTTGACCCCAAATCGAGGCGATTGCCTGAGCCTTGCCGGTGTCGCGCGTGAAGTCGCGGCCTTAAACGGAATCGAAATACAGGGGCTCGCCAATCCGGATATCGTACAATCGATTGACGATGAATTTCGCGTCGAACTATTACATCCGGAAGCATGTCCGCGCTACGCGGGACGTATCATCAAGGGGATCGATGCGAGTGCACAGACACCCATGTGGATGCGGGAAAAACTTCGTAGAAGCGGCCTGCGGCCGATTAGTCCGGTTGTGGATGTGACCAATTACGTGATGATGGAGATTGGCCAGCCGATGCATGGCTTTGATTTCGACAAGCTCGAAGGTGGTATCCGGGTTCGTCTCGCCACTGCCGGGGAAAAGCTGACCCTGCTCGACCAAAGTCAACTCGAGTGCCGCGCCGATTCCCTCGTAATTGCAGATCATAACAAGGCGCTGGCACTGGCCGGAATCATGGGTGGTCTTGATTCTTCGGTTCAGGCCGATACCAAAAACGTGTTTCTCGAGGCGGCCTATTTTCCACCAGTCAGCATGGCTGGTAAAGCGCGAAGCTATGGCATGCATACAGACTCGTCGCATCGTTTTGAGCGTGGCGTCGATCCCGGACTTCAGGTTATAGCAATGCACCGCGCTACTGAATTGTTGCTCGATATTGTCGGTGGTAAAGCCGGGCCCGTGATTGATGTGGCCGATACCGATTTTATGCCAGTCGCGGCCCAGGTAAATCTGCGGCATTCCCGAATCAATCGCTTACTCGGTATTCAGGTATCCGAAGAAGAAGTGGTAAGAATGCTCCGCGGTCTGAATATGCAGGTCGATCCACAGGATGGAGGCTGGTTGGTAGAGCCGCCTAGTTATCGTTTCGATATTAACATCGAGGCGGACCTGATAGAAGAAATCGGTCGTATGATTGGATATAACAATATTCCGGGTACCCGCGAGCTGGCACAGGTGAGTATGGAAAGTTATTCCGAGACCCAGCGTTCGGTGAACAAAATCCGTAATATCCTGATCGCACAGGGGTTTTATGAAGCTGTAACCTATTCATTCGTATCGCCCGAGTTACAATCGGTACTGGACCCAGGCCAGGAAACACTACCCTTGTCGAATCCGATATCGAGCGATATGTCAGTCATGCGAACCCGGCTATTACCAGGACTGGTGCAGGCCTTGCAGCATAATTTAAAACGCCAGCAATCACGCGTTCGCTTATTTGAATCAGGCCTGTGTTTTATTCCGGATGGTAAAGAATTACAGCAGCGCTCCCATATTGCCGCGGTGATCACAGGCTCCCGCGATGTCGAGGGCTGGCTTTCTCCGAGCGATCAGGTAGATTTTTTCGACATCAAGGGAAATCTCGAATCAATACTGCAATTATCCAGCCCGGATGATTATCGATTTGTTAAAACCAGCAATCCTGTATTACATCCGGGGCAGGGTGCCGATATTTTTTACCTGGACAACAGGGTTGGATTTGTGGGTGCCTTGCATCCTGC
>JBGUEB010000119.1:0-10065 GCA_041821565.1 Gammaproteobacteria bacterium
CAGGGATCGCGACAGTATTCTCCAGGCATATTGACCATAAACACCGTCATCTTCGAGTAGCTGCCGGATACCCTGTTGTTCGGCTTTTTCGGCCAGCGCCAAATTCAATCGGGGTGCGGGTCCGTAACTCTCATCATTTAAATCAAGAACCTGGCGCTCGCCGTCTTCTGAAACCCTGTAAAACCCCTGGCCCTGCTTGTTACCGGTCTGACCATTGGTAATCATGCGGTTCATCATATCGATAGACGCGGCCTCGGCATGAAAGGCATCCTTTTCCGGCAAAATGTTGACCAGGCTTTGCACCACGTCCGACATCAGGTCGATACCAATCAGGTCATACAGACCAAACACGCCAGTTTTCGGAATACCCATGGGCCTGCCGAACAACGCGTCTGCCTGTAGCGGTGTCAGTCCAAGATCGAAGGCAGCGTGCAGGGCGCATTGGATTGTATAGACGCCGACACGGTTGCCGAGGAAACCCGGCGTATCGAGGCAGGGCACCACACCCTTGCCGAGCTGTTGCTCGCAAAACTGCGCCAGCGTATCCATCACCGCGGGGTCGGTATGTTCGCCGCGTACCAGTTCGAGCAGGCGCATGAAGCGTACCGGGTTGAAGAAGTGCGTGATCGCGAAGCGTTTACAAAAGTCTTCGGGCATATCCTCGACTAGCAGCCGTATCGGAATAGTCGAGGTATTAGACGTGATGATTGCCGTATCATGGCAAATATCGTCGAGGCGTTTGTAGAGTTCCTTTTTAATATCGAGGCGTTCAACCACAGCTTCGGCGACCCAGTCGCAGTCGGCGAGCTGGTCGAAATCATCGCGTGTATTGCCGAGGTGGATCAGGGCCTCAGCATCGCTACTCATTAAGCCGGGTTGATCGGGGTCACGCAAACGTTCGAGGCCACGTTCGGCCAGTGCGTTGGGATTGTCATCGCCTGGCAGGTCGAGCAGCCATACCTCGATGCTTGCATTCGCAACCTGGCCGGCAATACCAGCACCCATGGTGCCCGCGCCAATAACTGCTACCTTGTTGATCTTCATTGACTTTTTACTCGCCAGATTCCATAGATCCGATTAACTCCTGCAACAGGAGAAGAACCTGTTTCGGTGCCTCGATCGGTAACATATGACCAAACCCTTTAATCACTACCCAGGGTGCGCCGAGTAGTTCTGCAACGGCTTTTCCGGCTTTTAACGGGGTCAGGCGATCCTGTTCGGCGAGAATCATTTGTGCGGGTATATCGAGCGCCGCAGCGACTTCGGCACCGTTTAAGTAGTCGGCACAGGCCTGCAGGTCAGCCGCCAACGGATTATCGGCCATGATCTGGCGTCCAATCGCAATCGGTTGCATGCCGGGTACTGCGCTCATGCCTAGCTGTGAGCGATGACCAAATCCCCATTGCAACAGCATTTCGGCAGCTTGCCCGGCCGATTGCAATGAAGCCTCAATCAGTGCGGGGTTAACCGGAATCGCGGCCGCGGTACCGATACCGGTCAATGACCTGACAAGTTCAGGTGCCTGCCGGGCAAGTTCAAGCGCGCACAGGAACCCCTGCGAATGACCCACTACATGGGCTCTTTCGACGCCCGCGGCCTTCAGAAAATCGGCTAACCAGAGACCCATTTCCTCGATGCTGGTAAGCGCATCACCGGCAGACAAACTATGACCGGGAAAATCGGGTGCGAGTACCGAGTAACCGTTGTAAGCAAACCAGCGAGTCTGCAGCGCCCAGCTACGATGATCGAGTCCACTGCCATGAATAAACATCACGGTCGGTAAAGCGGGATCGAATTCCTTGCCGCCAGTGGACGCATAGGTTTCAGTCTTTCTGACCTTTAACTTCATGATTAAGCTCCCGCGACGTGTTTGGCCGCCTTCAGGCCACGAACAAAATCATTTTTGATGTCCCTGATGTCCTCGATGCCGGCTGACACCCGGATCATGTCCTCGCTGATTCCAGCAGCGATCATTTCTTCCCGGGTCAGACGGGAATGCGTGGTACTGCCGGGATGCAATACCAGGGTACGTGAATCACCGACATTGGCGAGGTTCGAGGCAAGTTGCAGCGAGTCGATAAATGCCGCACCACCGGCACGTCCGCCGACCACACCAAAACAAAGTATCGAACCCGCACCATCCGGAAATAAGCGTTGCGCGATAGCATGGCTCGGGTTGGACTCCATCTCCGGGTGATTGACCCAGGTGACGTCTTCCTGCTTTTGCAGCCATTCGACCAGGGCGCGCGCATTGGCAACGTGCGCTTTCATGCGCAGGCCTAGTGTTTCCAGGCCCTGCAAGATTAAAAATGCGCTGTGCGGACTTAGCGCGGCGCCAATATCACGCATCGACTCGGCGCGCATTTTCATCGCCAGTGCCGAGGGGCCAAATTCTTCCCAGAATTTAATCCCGTGAAATGGCGCGTAGGGTTCGGTGAGTTCTGGGAAGCGACCACTGGCCTGCCAGTCAAAATTGCCACCATCGACTACGACGCCACCGACTGCGAGGCCGTGCCCACCGATCCATTTGGTTACCGAGTGCACCACGACATTGGCGCCAAAATCGATTGGACAACACAGGCTCGGTGTCGCAAAAGTGGCATCGACCACTAGCGGTAGTCCTGCTTCGTTGGCAATACGGGCGATCTGGGGGATGTCGGCGACTTCGAGACCAGGGTTACCGATCGATTCACAAAACACCAGCTTGGTATTAGGCTGGATCGCATCGCGCAGGGCCTTTTCGTCATTAATCGGGATAAAAGTACACTCGATATTGAGGCGATGCATGGTATGACGTAGCAAGGTCGCGGTTGAACCGTAAATCTGCGTTGCGGAGATGATGTGATCACCGGCTGAACACAGCGTAATAAATGATATGAATAGCGCACTCATCCCGGAAGCAGTACAAATCGCACCCGAACCACCTTCGAGAGCAGCAATGCGTTGTTCGAGTACGGCTACCGTCGGATTGGTAATACGGCTATAGATATGCCCACCTTGCTCGACGTTAAATAGTGCCGATCCATCGGCAACACTTTCAAATACATAGGAAGTGGTTTGATAGATGGGTACCGCACGGGAACCATGGTCACTCTCGGGAACATAACCGGTATGCAGCGCAATCGTATCGGGTTTCAGGTAGGAAGAGCGGCTCATAATATTATCCTGTTGCAGAATGCAGGGTACTGATGGCGAATGGCAGGTCGCAGATTGTTCCCGACATGCCTTTCATTTCAACTGTCTGATGGTCGGCCAAATAGTCGCGTTTCATCATCGCTAATGCAAGGTGTTTGCCCAGGCGGGGAGACCAGGCATGCGAACTAATCGTGCCGACGATTTGCGCGCCAAACCTTATATCGCCGCTGTCGATCTCCATCGCCTGCTCGAACATCAGGCCAACCAGTAAATTTTGATGCTTGCCGGCGATCGCCCGCAACGCAGGCAAGCTTAGAGATTCGATATCGGCATCGAGGTCTATATAAGCATCCAGACCACACTCGAAAGGCGTGTGCGCGTCGGTCATATCACTGCCGTAGGAGAGTAATCCGCTCTCGATGCGTTCGATCAGGTTGGGGCCACCAGCCCTGACATTTAAGTCTGCGCCGAGCCGGAACAGTTCATCCCAGAGAGGTTCCGCCAGGGCCGCATCGTTGAGATAGATTTCAAACCCTCCCTGTTTGCTATAACCCGAGCGCGCTACCATCATTTCGGAGCCTTTAAAGTCAAGCATCAAGCTACGGAAAAATTTAATTCTGCGGACGTCTTCACCAAACACCCTGGCGACCAGCTCTTCTGCCTTTGGACCCTGTACCGCGAGCGGCCAGATATCGGGCTCGCTGATGTTAACATCCAGTGCGTATCCACTCGCCAGGCCCTTGGCCCAGAGCTTGACGTCACTATCCGCGATCGATAGCCACCAGTGATTATTCGCAAACTTGATCGCTATGGGGTCGTTAATCAGCCCACCATTCTCGTCACACAGGGGGGCGTAAAGACCCTGGCCGACTGCGGTACGGTTGATATCGCGCGGGGTCATGAGCTGGACCAGTCGTTTACTATCGGGGCCGGTGATTTCCACCTGGCGCTCACAGGATACGTCCCAGACCTGCACGTGCTCGCAGAGATGCCAGTAATCCGTTTCGATAGTATCGAATACGGTGGGCAGTAACATGTGATTGTAAACGGTATAAGCCTTGACTCCGGCTTCTTCAACACGGCGGCTAAACGGCGTTGAGCGGGTCCGGCGCGAGATACTGATAAACTTGTGGTTCAATGGCTAACTCCAGAAAATGTTAGTCAGGATTGAGGGCAGGCAAGAGAATTCTGCGCATCTTTTAGTGGGGCGATATAGTAGTCCAATTTATTTGTCTTACAAATAGGAAATTAAGCAAATTTGGGCTTATTTTTTACAGAATTACCCATATCTATCTTGAATTGATCCGAGGAATTAAACTAGGCTAGGATAATTATGCTGTATCAAGCCCCCGTAGAGTATGTCGAACCCGTTTTTCGGCCACCCAGTGAAGCCAATTCACTGATTTTCCAGGTTACCAATGGCTGTAGCTGGAATCGTTGCACCTATTGTGAAATGTACACCGATCCACAGAAGAAATTTCGGCCCAGACCTGAAGTAGAGGTACTGGCCGAGATCAGGCGTTGTGCTGAGACCGGCCAGGAACCGAGACGAGTGTTCCTCGCCGATGGTGATGCGCTGGTGCTGTCGATGCGTCGTCTGAGAACTATATTGACTGCGATAAAAAATGAATTGCCAACGGTGTCGCGGGTATCGTCCTATTGCCTGCCGAGCAATCTGAAGAACAAGAGTATTGATGATTTAATCGAGTTAGAGGCACTCGGCCTTAAGCTTATCTATGTCGGTGCGGAAAGTGGTGACGATACGGTACTCAAGTGTATCGATAAGGGTGAAACCTTTGAAACTACCGCGGCGGCATTGATCAAGGCACACGATGCCGGCATTAAGTCATCGGTGATGGTGATCAATGGTATTGGTGGCAGAGCGTATAGCGAGCGGCATGCGTTGGCATCGGCACGACTGGTTAATGAAACCCAGCCACATTATCTGGCGACCCTGGTTTTAACTTTTTACCGCGATAAACAGAAGCTGGTCGAAGGCTACGATTCCAGCTTCGAAGAATTGAACACGGCTGAACTTTGCCGCGAAATGGAGACCTTTATCGGTGCCACCGATCTCGCTAAAACCATATTCCGTAGTGACCATATCTCGAACCATCTCATTCTCAAGGGTGTACTCGGCAGGGACAAGGAGCAGATGATGGGCCAGATTCGGCAGGCCAGCGAGTACTTTGAGAGTCACCCCGAGTATGAACGCAGTATTCATGGATACTAAGCCAGGAACTCTCACGCATGGCTGACGAGATAGTGCAATCACCCTGCGTGAACGTTTGTGTGCTGGGGCTAGATAAAATCTGCGCCGGTTGTTATCGCAGCCTCGAGGAAATAAGCGCCTGGAGTGACGCCAGTAATAGTGAACGCCGACAGATAATCCGCGATGCCCGGCAGCGTCAGGAGATGGATTCCAATGCTCGGGCTTGACGCGCTCAGTCTTGACGATATTCGACAGCGATTGTCGAAGCAGCCGGATACTACCTATGACGTACCGCCGGAAATGTTACAGGGGGATACTCGCGAAGCCGCGGTCCTGATTCCATTTTGCCGCATCGAAGATGCCTGGCATATTTTATTTATACGCCGGGCGAAATTCGAAGGTGATCGGCATAGCGGGCAGGTGGCCTTTGCCGGAGGTAAGCGCGAAGCAGGCGATTCCAGCCTCGAATACACGGCCCTGCGTGAAGCCGAAGAAGAAGTCGGTTTGGCGCATGCAGACGTCACAATGCTGGGATATTTGAATCACCACCATACTATCAGCGAATTCATGGTGAGGCCCTATGTTGGGGAAATGCGTTGGCCATATCCCCTCGTACTAGATGAAGTCGAGGTCGCGCATGCCTTTACCATGCCGCTGACCTGGCTAGCCGACCAGACCAATTATCGCACCGAACACAGGCAACACCCGGATTCGCAACGCCCCTGGCCGATTGTTTACTATGACTATTACGAGGGCGAACTGCTCTGGGGTGCGACAGCGAGAATGACCTTGTCGTTGATCGAGGTATTGAGAGGGGCGTAGGTTGGCTGACGGTGTAAAGCACTCTTCGTCATGGGGGCCTGTCCCCACTAGTGTTCGGAATAATTCAAGTTTCCTACTGAATTCCGAAATAAAATCCCTCGTCGTCCCGGTACCGGATCAAGTCCGGCATGACGCGATCCGGGACCCATTGAAACGAAATTATGAAATTAAA
The DNA here is from genome assembly GCA_041821565.1 of Gammaproteobacteria bacterium. Taxonomy (GTDB): domain Bacteria; phylum Pseudomonadota; class Gammaproteobacteria. The sequence continues at coordinate 6,342 of JBGUEB010000119.1, forward strand.
TAAGTTGTTGATTGATAGGCCTATTACGGTGCCAAAATTACCTTCAGTAATAATTTATAATGGATTCCGGCTCGTGGGCTGGAATGACGAAGGCTCAGTCAGGGACTGATACGTTTAACTCTCCATAACCCCAGCGCTACAATTTAATATCGATAGACGTTATAGTCCGGCTTTGTTTATTGACTGGCTTTGACCTTGCCTCAAATTCAAACCTTATCGTCGCACCTGGTGAACCAGATTGCCGCTGGCGAAGTGGTCGAACGACCCTCGTCGGTGGTCAAGGAACTGGTTGAGAACAGCCTGGATTCGGCTGCGAGTTCGATTATTGTCGAAATCGAATCCGGTGGTATCAAATTAATCCGGGTTAGCGATGATGGCTGTGGCATAGCTCGCGATGAGTTGTCGATTGCCATCGCTCGACATGCGACCAGCAAGATTCGCAGCCTCGATGATCTGGAGCAAATCGGTTCGCTGGGTTTTCGCGGCGAGGCTTTGCCGAGCATTGCCTCGGTATCCCGACTGAGTTTAAGTTCTCGCGAGCAAGGCGCCGAGTATGGTTGGGCCATCAATGCCCGTGATTGTCGAGACCCCGCACCCGATTCCTCGCCGGCTGGAACCGTGGTCGAAGTACGGGAATTATTCTACAACGTACCGGCACGAAAGAAATTTCTGCGTACCGAACAAACCGAATACAAACATATCGAATCATTGTTCAAGACCCTGGCTCTGAGTCACCCGTCGATCGGTTTCAAGTTGATCCACAATCAAAAAACTATTTACCAGCTTCGCCCCGCGCAGGACGATCAGGAGCGTCGACAACGCCTGGCGGTACTTTGTGGCAAGGCATTCGCTGACAGCCTGATCGAGATCAGGGTTGAAACCGAAAACCACAGTCTTTCGGGCTGGGTGGCGTTGCCGACCTTCAATCGAAGCCAGGCCGATATGCAATATTTTTTCGTCAATCAACGCATGATCAAGGACAAGTTGATTAGCCATGCGGTACGTCAGGCTTACCAGGATGTGATGTTTCACGGTCGACACCCGGCCTTTGTATTGTTTCTTGATATGGATCCACGCCAACTGGATGTTAATGTACATCCACAAAAACACGAGGTCCGTTTCCGGAATTCACGCCTGGTCCACGATTTTCTCTATCGATCATTGCACCAGGCACTGGCGAATGTACAACCAGATCAACAGATAGGTTCACCGGCCTTTGCGATGCAGGATACCGCTAGCGAATCGATGCCGACTTTTTCGCAGCAGTCGGGTCTGGGTTTTAACCAGTACAACGCTTATTCACGATCGCAGGCGACGGTGAGCGAAACCAGTGCGGCTTATGCATCCTTACTCAGTCCAGCGGTAATTAGCCCCGATTCAGGAGTCAGGGAACAGGAAATTCCGCCGTTAGGCTTTGCCATTGCTCAACTCAAGGGTATTTATATTCTGGCTGAAAATATCGAGGGCCTGGTGGTGGTCGATATGCATGCCGCGCATGAACGTATTGTCTATGAGCGCATGAAGCAAAATGCCGACGCCGAAGGTGGGGACGTGATCAAACAGCCCTTGTTGGTGCCTTTTTCGATTAGCGTGAGTCAGACTGAAGCCGACCTGGTTGAGGAAAACGATGCCCTGTTCAGCCACCTGGGTTTCAGCGTCGAACGCCTGGGTGTGGAGCAGATCAGAGTGCGGGCGATCCCGGCGCTATTGAAAAACGCGGACACCGAACAACTGGTGCGTGATCTGCTCTCCGATTTTATCGAATATGGCGGTTCACAGCGCATACAGGAATATGAAAATGAAATGCTATCGACCATGGCCTGCCATGCCTCGGTACGTGCCAATCGACTTCTATCGATCGACGAAATGAATGCCCTGCTACGAGACATTGAGCAAACCGAGCGCAGCGGACAATGTAATCACGGTCGCCCAACCTGGAAGCAATTGAGCCTCGACCAGTTCGACAAATTGTTCAAACGCGGTCAGTAATAACCTTGGCGCAAATCATATTCCTCATGGGGGCTACTGCGACTGGAAAAACCGAGCTTGCGGTCGAGATAGCCAAGCGTTTCCCGGTAGAAATAATCAGTGTCGATTCGGCCCTGATTTATCGTGGTATGAATATAGGCACGGCCAAGCCAGGTACCGATATTCTAGCGCTTGCACCACATCATCTGATCGACATCATCGATCCCGCGGAACACTATTCGGCCTGGAATTTTGTTGAAGATTCAAATCGATTGATCGAAGAAATCACCAGCAGAGGCAAGATTCCCTTGCTGGTGGGTGGATCCATGATGTATTACCACGCACTCGAAAATGGTTTGAACAAACTACCGGTAGCCGATGCCAGGCTAAGGGCGAGCCTTAGCCGCCAGGCTGGCGAGATCGGCTGGCCGGCAATGCATGAGAAATTGACTGCGATTGATCCCTTATCGGCAAGTCGTATTAAACCCGGCGATTCGCAGCGCATTCAACGGGCACTGGAGGTATTCGAAGCCAGCGGCCAGCCGCTGTCCAGCCTGCAGCAACTAAAGTCAACCGCATCGAAGCACCTGGCCCTTAAAATTATTCTGCATGCGAAAGATAGAGCGGCGCTCCATGCGCGCATCGAGCAGCGTTTTTTAGCAATGATCGAGCAGGGATTTATCGATGAGGTAAGCAGCTTAAAACTGCGCTCGGACCTGAATCTTTCACTACCGTCGATGCGTTGTGTAGGTTACCGGCAGGTATGGCAATTCCTCGAAGGGAACCTAAGCAGGGATGAAATGATTTATAAGGCTATAGTAGCAACCCGGCAGTTGGCCAAGCGACAAATGACCTGGTTGCGTAGGCAACCGCAGGATTTCGCATTCGATTGCCTGGCCTATCGGAATGATGCTATATTCGAGTCGATTAACAAGGCATTTTCAGACAGATAGAGAGTTATTGTTTGATAGACTTGATAGCAACTAGTATAGTGATTTGGAAAACAACTACGGCCTTTATAGGCAATCGTAATCGCAATCGGTAACGCAGCAGGTAAGTTGCTGATTTGGTTTAATAATAAAAGTCGCCTCGATTGATTCTCGTGGCCTCTTACAATAATAATATAAAGGAGCGCAATCATGTCAAAAGGGCAAATGTTGCAAGAACCCTATTTGAATGCTTTGAGGAGAGAGCATGTACCTGTCTCAATTTTTCTGGTTAACGGAATTAAATTGCAGGGACAGATAGAGTCGTTTGATCAATTTGTGGTATTACTGAAGAACAATATTAGCCAGATGGTTTACAAGCACGCAATCTCAACCATCGTCCCGGCCAGAAACATTCAGATCGAAGATCCCCTGGCCGAGCAGGATCTGGCCGAGCAGGATGAGGGTAATCGTTAGAATGCCTTTGGGAGGCCTTGTTGTTCGAATTTGAACGGCCACGCGGTGGCGAACGAGCGCTCCTGGTACACGTAAACTTTCCACTTCAGGCGGATCAGGACGATCTGTCTGAATTCGTAGAGCTAGCCCGCTCCGCTGACGTTATCGATGTCGAGACAGTTATCGGTAGTCGCCAGCAACCGATGGCAAAAACATTTATCGGCAAAGGCAAACTCGAAGAAATCGCCGAACTGGTTAAGCGCCACGAAATTGAAGTTGTATTGTTTAACCATAATCTGTCGCCTTCACAGGAACGCAATCTGGAACAGGAGTTGCAATGCCGTGTGCTCGATCGGACTGGATTAATTCTCGAT
>JBGUEB010000120.1:0-9949 GCA_041821565.1 Gammaproteobacteria bacterium
CTGGGTTCCGGCATCGATCGCTTAGTGACCATGAATGGGTTGAGCTGGGGACTACTGGTGATGCTAGCATTGTCCACGGGCTTTTTCATAAAAGACTTTGTGGTGGAGTGGGGTCCGTTGCGATTTCGGCGAGAAAAAAACCACATGAACATAGTTTTTACCTGGAAAAGGTGAATTGATTAGTGTAGGTGTAACATCATCACATTGTCGATATCATAGGAGCAGTATGAGGAAATCTTTTGCGCTCGCAGCAGTCCTGCTTTTAACTGGCATACTACCTGGCACGGCCTCGGGTCATTTCACCACAAAAATAAAACTCCCTTCCGGACAGACGGTTGTGGTTGCCGAGGGCGAATTCGAGGCTCGATCCATTGGTAGCTTCAGTGTTCGACTTTATCAGGTTGCGTCAGGCGGTAATGAAACTACTTTTTTCACTAGTGGACTTATCCGGGGCCGTGATGGAGTTGTAGAGAAGGTTGTACTCGAAGATATAAATGGTGACGAGCAACCTGAGATCATTGTGATCGTACGTTCAGTAGGCACTGGCAGCTACCTCTCTGCCCATGCATTCTCGATCGGCAAGAACCAGCAGCTAATTTCTGGTTCGATAGTTGAGGACCTGCAGGCTGAGGCTGATCCTGTCGCGGCCCTGAGGAAATCCGAATCCAGATGAATATGGACAGATACCCGCAAAACCAGTCAACTACACATCTTTGACACTGGGCGTGGCTACTCCCTGCCGGTTATTGAAATGTTATGCCGATAAAGTTTAATTCCTGGAAATAATGATGAAAATAGCAACATTACTAAATTATTTAGGTATAGACCTGAATTCAAATACACACCACGAAAAAATAATATCTGCACTTGGAGGAGGTATTGGAATTTTTGTGGTTTTTATAATGAGTAACTGGTTGGTTGGTGCAGAGGCAGCAGTCTATATCGTACCTTCAATGGGAGCATCCGCAGTTCTGCTTTTTGCCGCTCCTCACAGTCCTCTTGCACAACCATGGAATGTATTCGGCGGACATATTATTTCTGCAGGCGTGGGCGTGATATGCGCACAGTATATTCCGATAGTAGCCATTGCCGCCGCCGCGAGTGTGGGACTGGCCATAGGTGTAATGTACTATGCACGTTGTATTCATCCTCCGGGGGGTGCTACGGCGCTTGCCGCCGTTATTGGAGGCGCACAAATTCATTCCCTCGGCTTTGAATATATAATTTCACCGGTTCTGGTGAATGTGATGTCAATACTCATAGTGGCAATATTGTTTAATTTTCTGTTTAAATGGCGTCGATACCCGGCTTACCTGACATTAGAGGATAAAAAATCGGCCTCAGCTATAGATATTTACGGGCCAATCAATCATGCTGACCTTGTTTACGCGCTTAGTGAAATTGATTCTTTCATCGATGTTACAGAAGAAGACCTTTTGAGAATATATAAACTGGCGACAGGCAGGAATGTGAATGCCAGTACCAGGACAGGGAAAACAACAAATGAGGGAGATCTGGCTTAACCAAAAACTGGAACCAGATTTCTTTATTAAAAACTCAATTTGACTTTATGTGTCCGAGTAACGAAAATTCATTTCTACATCGAAACGGTGAATTCGAATGTGGAAATATAATAACGATTCACCATTAATCTAGAGAAAATATTATGAGTAAAGGTACAGTTAAGTGGTTCAACGCTGCTAAAGGCTATGGTTTCATCACACCTGAAGATGGAGGAAAAGATCTTTTTGTTCATCATTCTGAAATTCGAAGCGGCGATAGCTACGCAACGCTTAATGACGGTCAGGCAGTTGAATTTGAAGTTGGTGAAGGCCAGAAAGGCCCATGTGCTAACAATGTCGTGCCTGCTTAGATAAAATCGAGCAAGATTAACAGGGCGTGTAATACAGGTTTGGGGATTTATTGGGGATAGACTAAATTCACCATCAAGTTGATATTAATTATTCATGACCCTGGTTAAATCGGGCAAACCAGGCTACCCAGCTTCTCGGTGAGTTTCATATTTTCAGAATAATCGACCGGGCAATCGATTAGCACTACGGTATCGTCGGTGATGGCCTGTTTCAACATTGGCAACAGATCTCCCGCACTTTCGACTCGATAGCCTTTGGCACCAAAGCTCTCGGCATATTTGACCAGGTCGGGGTTATTGAAATCAATTTGTGTATCACGTCCGAAATGGCGATCCTGATGCCATTTTATTAATCCGTATTTACTGTCGTTCCATATCAGGATGATGATTGCGACACCGATTCGCAATGCGGTTTCTATTTCTTGCGAGTTCATTAAAAAACCCGCATCACCGGTAACAGTGAGCGCGGTTCGATCCGGGTAAGCCAGCTTTGCTGCAATGGCACCGGGCAAACCTATCCCCATCGAGGCAAAACCGTTGGAAATAATACAGGTATTAGGACGTTCGGCCTGATACATGCGCGCCATCCACATTTTGTGCGCGCCAACATCCGAAACCACGATATCTTCGGGCTCCAGCGCCTCACGAAGATCGAGAACAATGCGTTGTGGCACCATCGGAAACGAATCGTCTGATGCGTGAGCGGTGAGTTCTTCGACAATAGTTTCACGCAGACCAATTGCCTGAGACTCGGGTCTGGTAGTTGCTTCGGCCGCTATGCCATTGAGTGCGGCACTTATGTCACCCACCACGCCACATTCAAGAACATAATATTCATCGACTTCGGCAGGACTCGGGTCGACATGAATGATTTTTGTGTTCTTCTCCTTGTTCCAAAGATGCGGATGATATTCGATCATGTCGTAACCCACACAAATGATGACATCAGCCCGGTCAAAACCACAGGCGACATAATCATGCGACTGCAGACCAACAGTCCCCAACGACAGTTCATGAGAAAACGGGATGCTACCCTTGGCCATGAATGTGGTTGCCACCGGGATGTTCAGTTTCTCCGCAAACGCGACCAGTTCATCGTCAGCCCGCGCTCGAACTACGCCGTTGCCAGCCATCACCAATGGATATTTTGCGTTAGATATTATTTCCGCTGCCTGGCTAATTTTATCCTGCGGGGGGACAGGCGGTTTGGCACTTTGAACTTTTAATGGTTGCTTGCCTTCAACTTCCATCGCAGCCACGTTTTCTGGAAAAGAGATAAAACTACCACCGGGCTTTTCCGCCTCGGCCGCTTTGAATGCCTTGCGTACTATCTCGGCAACAATTTCTGGTTCGCGAATTTCTACACTATATTTTGAAATTGGCGCAAACAGATTGACCAGGTCGAGCACCTGGTGGCTTTCCTTGTGCATGCGCGTGGTAGCACCCTGCCCTGCAATTCCAACAATCGGTGCGCGATCCATATTTGCATCGGCAAACCCGGTGACCAGGTTAGTTGCACCTGGACCCAGGGTGGAGAGACAGACGCCAGCCCTGCCAGTGAGGCGCCCGTAAACATCGGCCATAAAGGCGGCTCCCTGTTCGTGTCGCGTGGTAATGAATTTGATCTTGCTACCAATCATCGAATCCATTACATCGAGATTTTCCTCACCCGGTATACCAAATATATACTCGACAGCTTCATTTTCCAGGCATTCAACAAACAGGTCACTTGCTTTCATTTAATTCCTCAGGATATTTTATCAATTACGAGCTTATGACCACAGAAGTCGCGAAAGGATCAGTTCGAGCCTCTGTTATTAATCCTTGCCCATTCGTAGTGTACTCTGAATCCGGTCGCGCGGTAATCATGCGGCGTCCTTAAAATCACTTTTTAAAGTTGAGTTCTAACAGGGAATTCGATGCTAATATATCGTGGTTATGATTACCGGCATGCAACCCATGTCGGGACTAAATTTAAGCCAACATCACAGGAGCAAAAATGGAAAACTTATCAACCTGGCTATCCGCCAGCGCGGTCGACTGGGGTTTAAAAATTATTATTGCTATTGCAATATTTGTTATTGGTAAATACGTGGCGCGCCTGGTCACGAATTTGCTGATGAAGGCCTTGTCACGCTCGGGAACCGACGACATGCTGGTTAAGTTCCTCGGCAATATCTCCTACGGTATATTACTGGTTGCGGTCGTGCTCGCCGCGATCGATTCGATAGGGATAAACGTGACCTCCCTGATGGCGGTCCTCGGTGCCGCCGGCCTCGCGGTCGGCCTGGCGCTAAAAGATTCCCTGTCTAACTTTTCCTCCGGGGTGATGATTATTATTTTCCGGCCGTTTAGTATCGGTGACTATATTACAGCCGGTGGCAGTTCCGGAACGGTCGATGAGATAGGCCTGTTTGCGACACTGATGCACACCGGCGACAACCAACGCATCATCGTGCCAAACTCGGCAATATTCAGCGGTACTATTGTTAACACCAGTACATTGTCCACCCGCCGTATCGACCTTGTGATTGGAATTGGCTATGACGATAACATCGGCCAGGCGCGTGACATCATCATGGGCATTATCGAATCGGACGAACGTATTTTGAAAGACCCGGCCCCTGGCGTCGCCGTCTCTGAACTGGCCGATAGCAGTGTCAATTTGAACGTGCGTCCCTGGGTGAACGCCGCTGACTACTGGTCGGTTCGCCCAGATTTACTCGAACAAATAAAATTACAGCTCGATGCAGCGGGTATCAGTATCCCTTACCCCCAGCAAGATGTGCATATGCACGAGGTGAAATCAGTCGCCTGATACCAGGCCGTAATCTTAAGCCGCCGCGACTAGTACCCCTTCAGTGAGATATCTCAGGAAGGGGTACCAATGCCTCGCCTTCTATCGTAATACGATGCATCAGGCGAAGTTCACCCTGGTAATCATTCATCGCACAGTGATGCGTGGCGCGGTTATCCCAGATAGCCATGGATCCCTTTTGCCAGTGGAAGCGGCAGGTGAATTCGTTTTGGCGGGCATGTTCGTAGAGAAAATCAAGCAATGGCTGCGACTCGGCCTTAGTCCAGCCTTCAAATTTAACCGTAAATTCACCATTTACATAGAGCGCTGGCCGGCCCGATAACGGATGTCGAATAATAACCGGGTGGACCGCATCCTGCGTGGCTGCCCCGGTATTGCCGAGCCGCCCACCGACATCGCCCATATCCTTGCCGACATAGGCCTGTTCGCCAAGGGAATGTCGACTCGAATGCTCGGCGCGCAAACCAGCTAGCATTTTTTTCATGCCGTCAGAAAGTGCATCGTAGGCCGCATACATACTCGAGAACAGGGTATCGCCACCCAGTGAAGGCACTTCACGCGCATAAAGAATTGATCCCATCGCAGGAATCTGATCGTAGGAATGATCGGTATGCCAGGCTGCGCCGATATTGGTTTTCTGGTGTGGTTCCTTGCGTACTTCGGCGATTTGCGGGTGTGTTTCCATAGACTGAAAAAATCGATTGACGTTGATACCTCCCCAGCGTTTTGCAAACTCGATGTGCTGATCAGGGGTGATATCCTGATCATGAAGAAAGATGACGCCGTAGTCACTATAAGCCTGTTTTAATTCCGAAAATTGTTCTTCATCAATACCAGATGCTATATCGATACCGCTGATCTCAGCGCCAACCTCTCGACTAACGGGGATTGCCCTGAGGGTTTTATATTCGTTGTTCATTATGTTTTATCCCAGTACTCCTTCAATGAGATATCTTAGGATGCAGCCAGCCAGGAAGCGGTTAACTGCTAGGCGTGCGACCGCAGGACTAGCCATAGCTAATTCAAGGAAGTACAACAACGCAGATGACCGCTTCCTGGCTGGCCCGAAGGGAGCTTCCCAAATTGGCCAATGCCGCGTTGCAGTCCTTGTAAAGGGCATGCCATTCCCTGCGGACTGCGCCTTGCCTTGGCCAATTTGGGAAGCTCTGCATTCTAAGATATCTCATTGAAGGAGTACTAGCTGTTTACATCGGGTTTCGCGCAGTAGCAAAGTGCCAGTAAAGGCCACTATATTAACCACCAACAAACTGATAAATGCAAGCCTGTACGCGCTCTCAGTATAAACCCGTGCACCATCGACAGCCGTCCCGGTCCAGTTCATATCCAGCAACCATCCTATCAGCGGCTGCATTACCGCACCCGCTCCTACAACACACATATTCATCAGACCCAGGGCGGTACTACTGTACTCCAGGCTATTGAGTTCCTTCACCGAACTAAAACAGACCGTCATTGCACAACCCCCTACCCCGGTGAGAAATATCATCATCATGAGTAAGGCCGTACTCTCCGGGGTATAAAAAACAACTACCGAAAAAGCTGAGATTGAAATAAGCGAGCCTATCGTTAGTATCGGATTTCGGCGACCAATTTTATCCGACGCCCAACCTACCAGTGGAGAAAATATGGCCCATCCCACGAACAGCATCGAAATCACTCCGGCAGCCCCCACCGTCGAATAACCGTGCACATTACTCAACCAGGGCACTCCCCATAAGCTACCAAAGCCTAACAAGATTGCGGCCATACCGAAACCAATCAGGGCGCAGAACCAGGTTTGCACGTTTGCCGCGACGGTTTTTAAACCATCGAGTATACCGGCCTTTATCTCGACATGTTTTTGTTCACTGCTGCGATGGGGTACCAGCACAAATAACAATATCGACAGCAGGATGGCAATCAATCCAAGTACTGTCATGGTGCCGCGCCAGCCAATTGACTCGACCACCTGGCGCAGAGGTGCCTGGCCAAATATTCCGCCACTCATACCCACGCTTTGTAGCAGGCCCGCCAACATCGCGTATTGAGCCGGTTTAAACCAGTAACCTGCAATAGCCAGGGTGCCAACGAATCCAAATGCAACCGTGCCACCGATCAGTGCGCGCCCAATGGAGGCAGTCAACAGAGAATCGCTCAATGCAAATCCAATCGAGGCAAATGCACAAAGCCCCGCTGCAAAACTCATTAACTTACGTGGTCCATATCGATCGGTGAGCATACCAACCGGCAATTGAATAGATGCGTAAGCATAAAAGTAAAATGCTGACAGTGATCCCAGGGCAGCGCCACCAACGCTAAAATCTCGCATCAGTTCAGTGGTCATAACGCTCGGCGAAACTCGCTGAACAAAGGCATAGCCAAAAAACAAAGTGCCGAGGGTAAATGCGATGATGGCTCTACGCGGAGTCACAGAAGATGATGGCATAGGTGATGATTCTGACAGTGTTAAAAAGATTGCGGTCAATCTAACAGAATTGAATATCGATCTGTAATTATTTCCGCGATTGACTAATAGCAGGTATGGAGGTCATCGCTGACAGCAGAATGGTTGTTATTAGTGTTTTTTAATGTTTCGCGCCCCCCTCATATCTAACCCGCATATCGACTAACAAATCGTTTCAGTATCTTTTGCGCAAATGGCGTTTCATGCTCCTCGACAGCCTGGATCAGGCATTGAGCTTGTTCTGGCGCAAAATAACCATGATGCTTATAAGCACGAATCCTTAACGTGAAACCTTCACAATCCCCTTCCGGATGGAACTGGGTCGCATAAACATTATTACCGATCCGAAACATTTGTACCGGACATTCTTCCCCTCTAATTAACAGGCTTGCACCTGTCGGCGTATCGTCACAGGCTTCCTTGTGACCGAGTAGAACCGTAATCTGATCTGGAAAGCCCGCAAGCAGCGCATCCTTTTTACCCTCATCAGTAAGACTTACGCTGACGCCACCCACCGGTTCGGCGTATTTACCCGAAATCGGTGCATTCAGGTATGAACCTAATAAGCCACAACCGGAACAGGCACCGAGGAACGGAAAATCTTTTGCGACGACATCATCCAGTAAACGTTTAAAGTCTCCTTCTATCTTCTTCTGGATAGTGGATTTTTCCAGTTCTGGCGTACTGATATCAAAAGGGCTGCCACCGACAATCACCGCCGCGTAATCGTCCAGGGATATGTCAGGTATCCCAGTCCTTTCGATACGTATTCGGCAAACATCTTTTTCGCCAAGCCCGCCATATTTTAATATGGCCCCAAATTCGCTATTGGAGGTGTCGTCTTCCGGACGAATTTGTAAAATAAGAAATGGCTTTGAACTCATAAGAAGATTCGATACAGTACATGCGTCAAGTTAAAAGACAGGTTTCTAATTGCAATAAGAGCGCCTATATATCAAGATAGCTATATGATAGAAATACGCCAGTGCTGTGCCAACGATGCAAGCATCTGTCAAATTCAGCGAGAATTGTAATTAATACAAAAAAATGCTCGATTCCCGCTACTAGTCCTATAATCATACTTTACCACTAATATTAAAGTGAGATTAGAGACATGAAGGTTGAAACTATTGAGAACCCTGGAATTACGATGGAATCGAATACTGCGCATACCGAAAATACCGATTTATCAAGTCGATTAGACCGGGTCGAACAATGTCTTGTTTCGATTAGAGCCGCCTGCTGGTTAGCCGCAATCGGAATCTTTGCCCTGGTAGTTACACAGGTTGTCTAACATTCGTTATCTATAATAGAAACCGGGGTGCCGATCAGGCCAGAAATGGGTTTATTCTGGCGGAAATTGCTCGAGTATTTTTGCCACCGTCGCATTAACCATCTCGGTTGTTTTTTCCGCGCTCGAATGTTCGGAAACAATTTGCGTACTAACCCCGCGCCAGACTAACTGGTCGCCTGCCGCCTCGGTCACATCAATCAACAGAGTGCCCTGATCATAAGCCCTCACGGTTGAGCCGGAACCAATGCCAACACCGATACCACCATAACTACCGTAAGAGCCTCGCCCGACAGAAACACCCCCGCTAACATTACTGCTGCTAATTTTTTGTTCCACGGTCAAGTGGTAACTAATGTAAAAATCCGCCTTTTCTGAATCAATATTTTCTGAATCAATATAGTTATAACCTTTTTCAGACAGGCCGTCTTCCACTGCCTTCCTGATTCGACTGTCAACCAGATCATTATCACTCAATCCATACTCGTTATTAACATTCGATTTCCAGGTAAAAGTCTTCATCCCGCTAAAACGGAAATCCTGATCGTAATCCTGGCTCACCGTAATTCCCGAGCAAGCCTGTAAGCCAATTAAGACCACTACCCACAAAAAATACTGCACTATAAACTTCATTTTAAACACCCAAATTGTTAATTTTGAAAGCTTCTATTACCTGAAATCAAACAATACCATATCTGCATTCATGGCTATATCTGCACAGATCAAAACTTCACCTGTTTCCGACACAGATATCTCAATCTCATCACGGTACCCGAGTTTTTCAATGTCCCTTTAACCGTTTAACAGGACTGCGGCCATGGTAGCGGAAAGGTATTTATCATTTTAACCACCATCAAATTAACCACCATCAAACAGCCTGCATAAAACGGCTTTTGATATCCAGCGCCTTAAGTGGTATCTCGCCGCCGACCTTATCATTACCGGCGCGGATCATGTAATGCACAAAACATAGCTTGTCTTTAAGAGCAGAAGCAAATTGATCATCGTCATCGGTCATAATACTACGGGTGACCCCCATAGATCGGATTATTGCACTCAGGTTTATACCCTTTGAGCTCAATGTCGGCTGATTTCCGGTAGACCCCCAACTGCCATTGTCGAGACATATAATGGTGAGGTTTTGCGGGTTAAAGGTGGCGATATCGAGTAATTGATTGGGGTTAAAGAAAAACGAACCATCTCCGTCGATGACGTAAACATGGCGCTGTTTAATTTCTGCAGCAAGACCAATACCTACTTCCGTGGCCGAGCCGAGCGCGCCGAGCATATAGAAGTTAAGATCACGATCACGTGTATTGTAAAGCTCCTTTGACGGGAAGCCAATCTGGGAGACCAGGATATCATCCGCGGCAATCGAATCCGCTATGACCTGGATCGCTTCAATTCGAGTCCTGGTCGGTGTGCCAGAATAACCATCTACCTCAACCGAAACAGGCTTGATTTTGGGCGCGCCGACAACATGATAGTCGGCGCTATTGGTTT
>JBGUEB010000121.1:0-9925 GCA_041821565.1 Gammaproteobacteria bacterium
CATGATGCGCAATATTTAGGTTTTAACTTTTCTTCGAGAGAGGTTTTCTCTCAGGCGAGTAACAAAGTTTAGTTTAACTCATGAACCGATCTTCACCATATGGAACTTTGATCTAATTTCAGAATGGAAGGTGAAAAGATGAATATATCAGAACCAGTAACGGGCTCAGTGCCTGAAGACAACCGTCATAAGGATAAGACAGATAAGATCTGCAATGTGATGGGGGAATGCTGCAATGGGATGTCCACAGCAGATAAAAAGAAAATGATGCAGGACATGATGCCGCGGATGATAAAAACCATGGGTGACGACTCGATGCGCGGCACGATGGGCACGATGGGTACGATGATGCATCATTGCACGCGCGCGTTTCGCTGGGTTCCCCTGATCCCACTCGGGCTTGGGATATTTCTTTTCCTGTTGGGTTACTTTCTGAGCGCCGAGGTGGTGAGAGTATTGTGGCTAGCGCTTGCGGTCATACCCGTAATAATGGGATTGCTTGGACTCTTAATGATGAGCGCAATAAGTCGGCGCTAGGGCCATGAAATATCTTGAGGCCAACCTTGGGCCCTGGGTAGTCAAATACCGATGGTGGGTCATTGTTGCCACCATCGTGACGGTTGCAGCTGCCAGCAGCGGCATGCGGTTTCTGAGTTTCAATATGGATAACCGCATCTTTTTCAGCAAAGACAATCCACAACTGCTGGCATTAGAGACGCTGGAGAATACCTATGTAAAAACCTACAACGTCGTGTTCATTGTTGCACCCAGGGGCGGAAACATCTTTGATCAACGGGTGCTGGCCGCGGTGGAAGAGCTGACCGAGGCATCATGGCAAATACCCTATTCCAGCCGGGTCGACTCGATAACCAATTATCAGCACACCTGGGTGGAAGAAGACGACCTCATCGTTGCAAGCCTTGTCGAAAATGCCAGTGAGTTATCAGAAGAGGCACTGCAAGAGATAAAGGACATCGCCTTGAGTCGTCCTATGTTGGTTAATCGCCTGATCTCCGCTTCCGGCCACGTGGCAGGTGTGAACGTAAACATCCTGCTACCCGGTGAATCGCAACAGGAAGTTCCCAAGGTCGCCAGCTTCGTGCGCATACTCAGCAACAACATAGAGCAGAAGTACCCGGGCATCGACCTACACCTGACCGGTGCCTTGATGATTGACAATGGCTTTGGTGAAATAACTGCCGATGACATGTCCTCCCTGATACCGCTTATGTTTCTCGTGCTGATCGTCATCACCGGTTTCGCATTGCGCTCCTTTTCCGGTACCTTTGCCACATTCCTTGTCATCCTTATGTCCATGCTTACAGGCCTGGGGGCGGCCGGGTGGATGGGGCTGCAAATGAATACCGCCTCGGCTATTGCACCGACCATAATCCTCACCCTCGCGATTGCCGATAGCGTGCATATTCTGGTGGCGATCTTTCATAAGCTGCATGAAGGCAAGAGCAAAGCGATCGCCATCGCTATCTCGATACAGGAAAATTTACACCCGGTCTTCCTCACTAGCATTACGACGGTAATAGGTTTTCTGACCATGAACTTCTCGGATGCTCCGCCATTTCGCGAACTGGGCAATATCGTTGCCATTGGCATCTCAGCCGCCTTTTTCTATTCCGTACTTTTCCTGCCGGCGATGATGGCCGTGCTACCAGTGCGCAACAAATCAAGGGCAGCGCCGGGCTGCGAATGTGAATGCGAGTGCTGTTCCTGTGGTGGTATGGCGAATTTTGTCATTAACAACCACCGCGCTTTATTCTGGGGCTCACTAGCCACTATCTTGTTGTTGGCGGCCGGGGTATCACGTATTGAACTCAATGATGACATGATCGGGTACATCGGCGAAGAGTACCAAATTCGCCGGGCCAGTGACTTCATGGAGCGTGAGCTTACCGGTGTCGATACGATCGAATTCTCACTCTCGTCTGGTGAACCCGGTGGCATAAACAGCCCCGAATACCTGGCGACCATAGAGGCTTTCGCCGAGTGGTATCGCCAGCAACCCAAGGTTGTACATGTCGATGTCTTCGCCGACATCATGAAACGCCTGAATCAAAACATGCATGTTGATGATGCTGCCTGGTACCGCATCCCTGAGCGCCGTGACCTGGCAGCGCAATACCTGCTGCTCTACGAGATGTCGTTACCCTACGGCCTCGATCTCAACAACCAGATCAATGTCGACAAGTCTGCCTCACGCATGATTGTGTCGATCGAAAACACGACGACGCGCGAACAACGCGAGATCGAGCAACGCGGCCGCGAATGGCTCAAGGCCAATGCACCGGAACATATGTATACCTTTGGTTCTGGGCTGACCATGATGTGGGCCTATCTGTCTCAGCGTAACATCAACAGTATGCTGGTGGCTTCGTTCGGTGCCCTGATACTAATCTCGTTAATTCTGATCGTTGCATTGCGCAGCGTAAAACACGGGTTGATCAGCCTGGCGCCGAACCTGGCGCCCGCCATCATGGCCTTCGGCATATGGGGCTTTTTTGTTGGCCAGGTCGGACTGGGCCTGTCGGTGATTGTTTCCATGACGCTCGGTATAGTGGTAGATGACACCGTGCATTTTCTCAGTAAATATCTACATGCCCTTCGAGATAAAAACATGAATTCCGCCGCCGCTGTGCGTCACTCGTTCAATACCGTCGGCATGGCCATGTGGGTGACCACGGTGGCGTTGGTCGCAGGCTTCCTGGTATTGGTGTTTTCTGGTTTCAAGATGAACGCTGATATGGGGCTGATGTCAGCGATCACTATCACTTTGGCGCTCGCCATGGACTTTCTATTTTTACCGACACTGCTGATCAGAATAGAGGCCAAGAAAGATCGAAGAGCAGCTACGCGAGCTGTCGCGGCTGAAGGTGCTCCAGGTAAAGTGGTTGCTGGTCGGGGTGCCTGAAACAACGCTTGCTCGTTGTATAAGCAAAACCGAGTTTACGTACTAATTTAGAGGAGAATGCTATGACAACACAGGTTCTGACACAAAAGGAAAAAGAACTCATCGCGGTAGGTGGGTCAGTTTCTGCAGGATGCGTTAAATGTGCTAACTATCATTTCAAGCAGGCCTTTGAACAGGGGGCCAGTAAGGATGAAGTTCACCAGGCCGTGGTTGCTGCTACCGCAGTCATATACGACAGCTTGGAAATCTCACAACGCAACGCATTTAGGTTGATGGATATAGAAAGGCAAGAAGTAATGGTTGGAGGTGATGAGGCAGAGGGTGCCTTGACTACTCTCATAAAATTGGCCGCTGCAGTTGCAGTCAATAATGTGATTAACGTCAAAAGGTATATCGAGATCGCGGATAAACTAGGCGTTTCCTCAAGCAAGGTCCATCTCACTATTAAATTAGCCCGGGTAATTCAAAACAGGGCAGGAGAATTCGTCGAAGAGGCGATCGACGAGGCTTCGCCTGAGGCTAACCCTACGGATTAAACGCGAAAAATGGGGAAGTGGTCGGTTCACAGATCTTTCTAATAAATGTCAGATTACCGACCTGTATGCAGGTTTATTGGCGATGGTTATTTGGAAATATAGCTTTTATACTTCCTGGGCTTACCTAAAGTCGACATTAGTATCAGTGGCTGCTTGGGCGGTTCGAAAGTTAAAATCGACGCGTCCAGCGTTAACATCGAGAATCCGCTTTGGTACCCGCCGGGAAAATAAACATTCTGCTCATACAAAGAAGGGGAACATTCGCGATGAAATTTCTTCTTGAGATAAGATTTCTACACTCCATCTTTTCCTTAGCGTCACTTATCTGCGTAATTAAAAGGGAGTAAAACATGACTAATAAACTGGTACCTGGAAGCTGCTTTTGTGGAGCTGTGCAGTTTACAATAGAACTCCCTACTTTATTTTGCGGGCATTGCCATTGCAGCATGTGCCGGCGCCCACATGGAGCGGCTTTTGTGACCTGGACTGGAGTGCCTCCAAAACAAATGAAAATCACAGCCGGTGAAGAGCAGATTACACGGTTTGTCAGTGGCCCGCCGAAAGGTGTACGTTGTTTCTGCAGTAAATGTGGCAGCCCTCTATTTTGCCAGGTGGAAGAAGATGTGGTTGACATAGCCATGGCGGCATTAAATGGGCCTATTGATCGGTTACCCGAAAAGCATTGGTACTATGATTCACGCGCCGAGTGGGTAGAGATTGATGACAAATTACCCAAACTTGGCGGTGCAGACGGCATGCAACCACTTGATTGAGATTCGAAATTACTGCCTGGTATAGGGAGATTTCCTTATAAATCAAGGGTCCGTTCCTGTCCGTTTTCAGAATCCCAGGTTAGGTTTTTCAGAGTCCGATATTCAGAATTCTGATCAATTGCGAAAA
Organism: Gammaproteobacteria bacterium; assembly: GCA_041821565.1. GTDB lineage: Bacteria > Pseudomonadota > Gammaproteobacteria. Next base: position 4,360 of record JBGUEB010000121.1, read on the forward strand.
TGACGATCGAATTTGTGCAAGGTGATGATAATGAAAGCGCTAAATCGAGAAGCACTTGGGCTTCGCGCCACATAAGTGCTATTTTTGACGAGACCCAAAATACTGGCTCGCCAGTAGTAATACTGTCGAGACGACAATCATGATGGTGGAAATGGCTGCGATCGTAGGATCGATGAAATCACGTAAAGCAGCGAACATGTGTTTGGTCAGGGTTGCATTTGATCCACCCGATACAAAAATCGCAATAATGACCTCGTCAAAAGAAGTGAGAAACGCTAGAAGCGCTGAAGTCACAATCGAAAATTTAATTTGCGGCAAAGTAATAACGAGGAAAGCTTTTAGTCGTGTTGCACCCAGGCTTCTGGCGACGCGCTCCTGATTCAGGTCATAGTTTCGTAGTGCCGAGGTAATGACGATCATAACCAGCGGCGTGGCCAAAACCGCGTGGGCCAGAACCAGTCCGGTGATCGTATTATTAAGGCCAACACGTCCATACGCGTAGAAGGCACCAATCGCGATGAGTATGACCGGCACGATAATGGGTGTGATGAGGAAGGCAAACATTGCTCGGGCTGCCCGGTGTCCGGAAACATACAACGCGTAGGCCGCCATGACGCCCATCGGTGTTGCCACTAGCATGGTGAGCACGCCAACCTGCACTGAAGTGATGGTGGCACGCATCCATTTAGACGATTCGAAATAGACATGGTACCAACGCGTCGACCAATGCTCTGGCGGGAATTCGAGGTACTGGGATTCAGAGAATGACATCGGCATGACGATGAAAGTCGGGATAACCAGAAGCAACATGATAATTGCCGCAACAATATACAGCCAGAGCCGGTCGCCATGGGTAAGCTGGGTATCTGAAGCGGGTTTTTTTAGCCAACTCATATCAGTGCTTACCAAAAAGTGCAGCGTCTAATTTCATTAGTTTTGTCGCGGCGTATAAAATAACCAGGGTTGCAATCAGTAAGACTACGCCGAGCGCGCTCGCCGCACCCCAGTTGTATTGATTTTCGAGTATTGCGGTGATTTGTGTGGCAACCATGACGACACGCCCGCCACCGAGCACCGCAGGTGTGACATAAAATCCAAGACAAAGCACAAACACAATTAACGACCCGGCCACCATGCCCGACAGCGACAATGGGAAATAGATTTTCCAGAAAGACTGAATCGGAGACGCTCCGAGATTGGCCGCCGCGTGCATCAGGTCACGTTGAATCTTTCGCATCGAGCCGTAAAGCGGTAAAACCAGAAAAGGCAGCATGATATGGGCCATGCCAATGAGCGTGCCGGTTAAGTTATGCACCAGTTTTACCGGTGTATCCCATAGACCAATGGACATCGCAAAGTCGTTCAGGATGCCGTTTTTCTGCAATAGCACAAGCCAGGCATAGGTACGAACCAGTAGTGAAGTCCAGAAGGGTAATAATACCGCGAGCATGAAAAAACCAGCCAGGCGCTCTGGTAGCATAGCGAGGAAATAAGCGAGCGGATAACCGATTAGAATACAGATTAAGGTGGTCAGAATACTGACCTGAAAGGTGGTGACAAATACGCGCGCGTAAGACTTGTATTCGATCATCCTCTGGTAATTTTCGAGTGAAAATTGTCCCTCACTGCCGGTGAATGATAGATAAAATAACCAGCCGACCGGGATTACAATGACTGCTACTATGGCGAGCACTGCGGGAGTCGCCAGGCTTAACAACATACGTTGTTCTCGAATACCCTGGGTTCTCAGTATTTTTTCATTCAGGCCTTCAGTTTTACTGGCAATCGAGGCACTCATCAATCGTCATCCTGCGGAATGATGATGACATCACTTCGATTCAGGCCTAGTGATACCTGATCCCCCGCTTGCAATATGTTTTCTGAAGACGACGAATCGGTACTGAAGCGAAAAGCCAGGTTGTATTTATCGTCAATCGACATCAGTGCAAAGGCTGTTTCACCCTGATACACAAAATCACGAACAACACCGGTGAAAACAATTGTTTTTTCTGAATCGGCAGTTTCATTATCGACTAAAAACAGTCTTTCGGGACGTATTACCAGAGACCAATTTCTGGCGGCATCGGTATTAAAATCGGTTTCGACCAAATGGTCCTGGAAAAAAAGCTTGCCTGAACCATCATGATTTAACGGCAACATGGTTGACTCGCCGATAAAATCAGCAACAAATGCGTTGGCAGGATGGTTGTAAATGTTGTGGGGGGTGTCAATCTGGGTGAGTTTGCCATGATTGATTACCACGATGCGATCAGACATGGTTAAGGCTTCGCGCTGATCATGGGTGACATAAACAGTGGTGACACCGAGTTGTTCATGCAAATGTTTTAACTCGATTTGCATTTGTTCGCGTAGTTTTTTGTCGAGTGCCGACAGCGGTTCGTCCATTAACAGGATACGTGGGCGAAACACAAAGGCACGAGCCAGCGCGACGCGTTGACGTTGGCCTCCAGATAACTGTTCGATGTCACGATCACCAAGGCCGTCAAGTTGAACCGTAGTCAGTGCGGCCTCGACTCGCTCCGCAGCTTCCGCTATACCAACGCCGCGAAGCTTGAGCGGGAAGCCAATGTTTTCCGCGACGCTCATGTGTGGAAATAGCGCGTAGCTTTGAAAAACCATGCCGACATTACGTTGATGCGGTGGCGTCAGGATGACTTCGGTTTCGCCAAAACGAATACTGCCTGCATCGGGTCTGCTAAATCCGGCTATGGCCATTAACAGGGTCGTTTTCCCAGACCCGGATGGACCTAACAGGGTAAGGAACTCTCCACTCTTAACTTCCAGGTCGACAGAATCCAGTGCATACATCTGACCATATTTTTTGGTCAGACCCTGAATACGAATCGGCAATGCCGTCGATGCACCTGACGACTCGTTATCGGCATGGCTGGACACTTTACACCCTCTTCCTTAATGACCAATGCCGAGCGGCGAGGCCGCCCGGCAATTATAATACGCCCTGTTACTCGCTCATCAATTCCATGTACATCTCAAGCGCTTCGGTTCTATGCATGCCATACCAGTCCAGGTTGATAGGCAACATCATCGGTACATTTTTGGGATGCGAAGGCAAAGATTCGATCAGTTCTTTCGATGCCGTGGTTACCTCGTAGGCTTTTTTGTTGGTTGGGCCATAAGTGATATGAAAAGGCAGGTTGGCCTGATATTCGGGTTTGGAAATTTCAGCTAAAAATTTCATTGCCACGGCCTTATTTGGGGCACCTTTGGGCATCGCCATGCAGTCAAAATCATACATAGCCTGATTAAAGGTATAGCCAACCTTGGCACCGTCTTTCCTGGCATTATCGAATCGACCGTTCCAACCGGTGATCATATCCACCTCGGCATCCTTCATGAGTTGAGCTTGCTGCGCACCAGAACCCCAGAATACTGCAATATGTGGTTTTAACTCACGAATTTTGTCGATTGCACGCTTCATACCGGCTTTGGTCGAAAGCACTTCATATACCTTATCCGCTGGAACACCATCAGCCATCAGTGCTGGTTCGAGGGCACCATCGACATTGTTGGCACGATAGGCACGAGTACCGGGGAATTTTTTAACGTCCCAGAAATCGGCCCATGATTTGGGTGCGCCAGCACTGCCCGGCATGCCATACTTATCTGTATTCCAGGCCATGACCGTGGCAAACACATCGGTGCCGACGCAGTAATCGGTATACATTCCGGGAATGAAATCTGAAACATCGACGACACTGTAATCAATCTTTTCCAGGCAGCCTTTTGCGGCAGCTGAAGCCGAACCACCCGAGCCAGTGACGACCAGATCCCATGAGACCGAACCGGACTCAACCTGCAGGCAGGTTTTCGACATGCTTGCACCTGACTCCCGAATAATGGCGATACCAGAATTTTTAGATGCGTCGGTAAAAAGTGCTGCATCCTGTGCGGCGCCATAGCTTCCGCCCCAGGAAACAACGGTTACCGGGTCGGCGGCCTGGGCCAGTCCTACATTGAAAATCGAGGCGGCAAGGAAGGCGCCCAGGGCGATACCGTTAGTATTGTGTTTCATCTATTTCCTCCTCATTTGAGGTTATATATTTGGTCTATTAATTTAAACCAATAAATCACTATAGCCGTAAGGTCCATTATAAACAAACGGAGATACCAATTAATCCAGTGCTAGCTATTTCAATTATCGATTCAGACTATTGAGCCAGCGATATTTCGGGTCTTGGCGTCTCTTCCCACCAATAGGGCGTAGTCTTATAGTCGTCGCTAAACAACTGGTTGATCACGCCTCTCCACTGATCTCATAGCTCGCCTTATCCAGCCATTCGGGGCTGATTTCGACGCCCCATCCGGGCGCATCGGGAATGGTCGCTTTGCCATCGACGATATCATAAGGCGACTTGACGAACAGACCTTCCTGCCAGGGATAATAATCTGTACCCTCGACCGAGAACTCGAGATACTTTCCGGCATTCGGAATTGCCCTCAAAAGGTGCATGGTAAACAACGTGACCATCGAAAGGTTCGCGCAATGCGGGGTACAGGGCAGACCCGCCAACTCGCCCATTTTAGCGACCCGCAGGGTTCGGGTCAGCCCGCCCAGATAACAGACATCGGGTTGAATTATGTCCACCGCATTTATTTCTATCATATGCCGCAAGGTCGGAATGTCGCAGTCCTGTTCACCACCCGATACGTCGATATCAAGCGCATCCGTCACTTGCCTGGTTTGCTCAAGTTCCCAATACGGGCAGGGTTCTTCGAAATGACCATAGTCGTTGTCTTCCAGCATGTGTCCGACCTCGATGGCGCGACCTGGCGAATAACAGCTGTTGGCATCCGCCAGAATGGTCACATTGTCGCCCAGTGCTTTGCGCATACCCGGGATAATTTCTTCGGTACGGCCCGGCCATTCATCCTGGTCATGACCACATTCTGCACCTACACGAATTTTAAAGGCATCAAATCCATATTCATCGCGCAATCGTACCAGGCGGTCGGCTTCCTCTGCTGGTGTAATATCACGTTTCATTGAGGATGCGTAAGAGCGCACCGAGCCCGGCGTTCCACCAATCAGTTCACAGACGCTTTTATCTTCCAGTTTGGCTTGTAGATCCCAAAGCGCGGTATCGAGGCCACCAATGGCACGGCGTAAATAAGAACCGGGAAATTTGTGTTCGCGTTCGACAATGCTATCGACGAGATAATCAATGTCCATGGCGTCCTGACCGATAGACCAGGGCGCTACCTGACGATGCAAAACTTTAGACGTGATGTCTGAATTATAAGTGGAAACCTGCCCCCAACCCTGTTCGCCGCTATCGGTGGTCACACGGACGAAACCGACAAATTCAGTACAGAATGTTTCAATATTTTTAATTTTCATGGCCTGTCCTTATCGTTGGTACTTGTAGATTTTGATTTAGTTCAGGATCTTCTGTTCAATTCATGCATCAGTATCCGCTCGTTAAAATGCACCAGCTCATCGCCGCCGATAGATCAACTCATGGCTGTGTGACGCCCTGGTATGACGTATTTTAATTCCACATCCAGATGACTTAAATCAAATTGA